>CALKDV010000359.1 GCA_938084085.1 uncultured Nannocystaceae bacterium | reverse complement strand
GTCCGGCGCGAGCTTTCGCGTGTGCGCCACCGAGGTCCCTGACGCACTCTCCGTGGGTGCGGCGTGGACTCCGGCGCCTTCGCAGGCGCTCCCCGAAACCATCGACGCGTTTGGTGAACGGGGAGAGTTCCACACCGAGGTCATCTTCCCGTCTCCCTAGGGGCGAGGGGGGCGATGCCGAGGGGCGGAGCCTCTAGCGAGTCACATAGGTGGCGGCGCGACTTAAGTTGATCGCGATCTCGGCGCGGATCTCTTCGCCCGAAGCCTCGTACATCGTGAGACTGCGGTCTTCAAGTGAGCCGGTGAAGCGCACGGAGACAATGTCGGGGAGGTTGCCTTCGAGTGATTCGGGGAGGTTCATGGCGACGCGCATGCCGTCGCTGTCTCCGCGCACGGTGGCGACCACGGGCAGCTCGTATGTGTCCTCCTCCGTCGTGACGATCGCGACCGCAGAGGTGCTCCACTCGCGCTCATCGACCACGCCGTTGGCGGTGTGCCAGTGGGTGTCGCCGCTCGCATCCAACAGGCCGACGAGGATTTGGCGTGAGGCTTCGTCCGCGCTCGGCGTGCCCGAGTCTGCTGTGGGGCTTTGACCCTCCGGGGCGCCCCAGCCGCTGATGGTGGTGATGTATCCGAGGACCTGGTTGTACACGTACGGCGAGACGCTCGTGGGATCGCAGTAGCCCATATAGTCGTAGGCGCCGTCGGGCGCGAAAAATTCGTTGGCGCGACCTTCGATGAACTTCCAGCTGTAGGCGCCGATGATGCCACCGGGGTAGGGATATCCAGGATCGGGGCCGCCGGCTTCCCCACAGGGCGAGTGCCGCCGGCCTTGGGTGTGGCCCACCTCGTGCACGAAGGTCTCGGCGGCGTAGTTGCCGATGGTCGTGTCGCTCTCGCCGGCGCTGATCTCACTCCAGAGGCCCACGCTCACCCGTGAGGTGTCGTTGAACATGCTCGGGGGTCCGGGGATGTCGATGGCCTCGCCACCCACACCGCTTGGGCCCGCGTCGCACGGATCGATGATTCCGAACACGTAGTCTCCAGGGGCCATGTTGAGCTGTTCTCGAAGCTGTGCGAGGTAGGACAACACCGGGGAGAAAGTGAAGAGGTTCTCGAGGGGCTCGTCCCACACGATCGGCTCTAGGACGTTCATGTACACCGCGTTAACCGGGTTTTGAGCTTTGAGCCATTTGGCCATGTCGGAGATGGCCCGCTCCGAAGGCTGCGGAGCTTCCGCACATCCCGCGCCGATGTCGTGCTTGATGGGGATGACATTCACGGCGATGAATCGGTTGAGTCCTTCGATGCCGACGAACTCAGGCGTCGCGGGTGACACGGTGGGGCCGATGGACGCGGGGGGTGTCGCATAGGGATCGTTCTCGAGCAGCGAGACTTGGAACTTCATGCCGGTTTTAACGTACTCGCCTGGAAGGGGGATGTTGATCGTGGAGCTGAGGTTCGTCTCGAGAGAGGACTTGGAGATCGTGGTGGTGACCGTGTCCGACAAGACTTCTCCGTCTTCGTACTCGAGGACGAAGTCGAGATCGATGTCGCGCGGTTCCCAATCTTCCGCGACGTCCACGAGGACACGAATCATCGTGGTGCGGTCGTAGGCGAGAACCGTGGGTCGTCCACTCGCGCCGACCCACGCGTCGCCCTCGGCGATGGGGACCTGCACTCCCTGGTTGGCGTAGATCTTGCGGATGGCGATGCCACCGGCAGCGGGGCGGGGCGGGTCTTGCATTCCTTCGTCTTCTTCGGCGCTACCGGTGCCACCCTCCTCTTCGTTGGCGGCGGAGGTGCCGTCTTTTTCGTCGCCGCATGCAGCGAGCGAGAGGGACAAGGAGAGGATCGATAGCCACGAAATTGCGCGTAACACGCCCGCACCGTACTCGCGATTCGTTAGGTTTTCAATGGATCTGACCAAAGCGGGCCTGCAAACATCACGAGCGCGTTTTGGCCCCTGCTGTCACCATTGACCGCGCAATCGCGGGTCTGGCGTCTATCTATGGTGCAATCGTTTTACGTATTTAAAATTACATTTATATAATTTTGATTCATGGTGATCGATTCGGTGGCTGCGGGCACATCACCCTTGAGAGGCACGACATTTCCATGAAAAAGAACCGGTTATCCATTGCTCTTACTCTGTGCAGCGCCGTCACCCTCGGCAGCGGCAGCGGCTGCGTCTCCGACGGCGACATGTCCGGGGACAGCGGCGTCAACGATGGCGCAGCGGACGGCGCCGACGAATCCGGCGCGGCCACGGACGGTGGCTGGACAGGCGCCGATTCGGATGCGACGTCGGGCCCTTCAGGCTCCGATGGAGATCCTAGCGGCTCGGGCTCCGACGGCGGCGGAGACGGGGACGGAGACGGAGACGGAGACGGAGACGGTAACAGCTCGACCTCCGGCGGAGACGGAGACGGAGACGGCGACGGTGAGTCGGGCTCGACGAGCGGTGGTGATGGAGACGGAGACGGCGATGGCGACTCGAGCACCACGGGCGGAGACGGAGACGGAGACGGAGACGGAGACGGAGACGGAGACGGAGACGGAGACGGAGACGGAGACTGCAACGAGGACGACGCGGTGTCGCTCTACTTATCTCCCGACGATTCCAACTCCATGGCGTCCCCCATGCTCGTTCGTCAGATCGTGCTCGGTCTGGGGAGCGAGTACCTCACGCAGGTGCCACTGCGGCCGTGGGAGTTTTACAACTACTACAACTGGGACTACCCGGAGGTCGCCGAGGGGATTCTGGGTGTGACGACGGAGCTTGTGGAGGGGGCCGACCCGGGGACGTTCTCCATGCAAATCGGGATCAACAGCGCGGACATGCTCCCCGCAGATCGACCTCCCATGAACATCACCTTCGTGCTCGACACCTCGGGCTCGATGGGTTCGTACTTTCGCATGACGCATCTCAAAGAGGTGTGTTCTGCCATCTCGGCCAGCCTGAAAGACGGCGACATCGTGTCGATGGTGACCTGGGACACAGACAACACGGTGATGTTGGCGAATCACACGGTGAGTGGACCCTCGGACGCGACCCTCTCCGGGATGATCGACTCACTCTCGGCGAACGGGGGGACCGACCTCAACGCGGGACTCCTCGCGGGGTACGACCAAGCGCAGCAAGCCTACGACCCCGGTCGAGTGAACCGGATCGTGCTGATCTCCGACGGCTACGCCAACGTGGGTGTCACACAGCTCAATCTCATCGGCGACAACGCAGAGCTCGGGGAGGGCGATGGCATCTACATGGTGGGCGTAGGAGTCGGTATCTCCCAGTATAACGATGAACTCATGGACGCGGTGACCGATGCGGGCAAGGGCGCCTCGGTCTATATCGCCAACGCGGCGGACGCCTGGGACCGCTTCAACGCGCGGTTCTCCAATACGATGATGGTGGCGGCTCGCAACGTCCAGGTGCGCATGGATCTGCCACCAGGCTTTGAAATCACCAAGTTCTCGGGCGAAGAGTTCGGCGCCGACCCTACGGAGATCGAGCCCCAGCACATCGCCCCGAACGACGCGATGGTGTTCAACCAGCGGATCGAGACCTGCGCCCCCGACCTCGCCACGGACAACGACGAGTTCACCATCATCGCGACCTGGGAAGACGTGATCACCAAGGAGCCGAGAGCCACGTCGCGCACCTACACCTTCGGTGAACTCAAGGCCGCGGGCGCCGGAAAGAACATCCTCAAGGGCGACGCCATCGCCGCGTACACAGACGCCCTCGTCGCCTACAAAGCGTACGACACCTCCTTGATGGCCGACGCGGTCGCGGCGGTGGACACGGCATTGATCGCAAATCCCTCCGACCCGGATTTGCTGGAAATCCGGTCGATCTTGCTCGCCTTGTACTAGCGGCGCGCACCGAGGCACCGCGGACGTCCACATGATGTCCGCGGTGTCACAATTTAATCGCTACGGGCGCAGCAATACGAAGTCGAAGGCGCATTGGCGTCGACCGTCAGCGTCCGTCTCGACGGGCATGATGAGCTCGTCCTCGATGAACCCGTCGCTCTCGTTGAAGGGGTCGCCCTCGAAATAAAGCTGCGTTGTGAGCAG
>CALKDV010000358.1 GCA_938084085.1 uncultured Nannocystaceae bacterium | reverse complement strand
TTCACCAGCGGGAGCACCGCCACCTTGTATGGCGCGAGCCTCGGGTGCAAGCGGAGCACGGTCCGCCCCCCCTTCCCGTCCTCGTCGGGCGGCTCTTCGTCAAATGCATTGCACAGCACCGCCAATACTCCGCGGGTCGCGCCGGCCGCGGGCTCGACCACGTGTGGCGTGTAGCGCCAGCCCTTCTTCCCGGTCTCCGGATTCGTCGCCTCGGGATCAAAGTAGTGCAGCTTCTTACCAGAGCCCTTCATGTGGGCGTTAAGGTCGTAGTCGGTCCGCGACGCGATGCCCTCAAGCTCATCCCACCCCCACGGGAACAGGTACTCCACATCCCAACATCCGTCGCTGTAGTGCGCGAGCTCGTCGGACTCGTGGGCCCGCAAGCGAAGCTTCTCCTCGGAGAGCCCGAGCGAGGCCCACCACTTCATGCGCGCCTCCTTCCAATAATCGAGGTACTTGGGTCCCTCACCGGGCGGTACGAAGTACTCCATCTCCATCTGCTCAAACTCACAAGAGCGGAAGATGAAGTGCTCCACGGTGACCTCGTTGCGAAAGGACTTGCCCATCTGCGCGATACCAAAGGGCACCTTCGACGACATGCTCTGCTGTACGTTCCCGAACTGCACGAACATCGCCTGCGCCGTCTCTGGACGCAGGTACACGGCGGAATCGGCGATCACCGACTCGGCGCGCGCGCGCAAGGTGGCGTCGTCGGCCCCGTCTTCCACGGCGGTCTTGAGCGCGCCGATGAGCGCGTTCACAGGGTCGACGGGCCCGAGGCTGGTCCGGAACATCAAGTTGAACTGCCGCTCTTCGCTCAAGTAGGGAGCGCCGCAGTTGCTACACACGTAGCCGCGCTCGCCGCCCACTGCGCCCACCAGCGACTTGCCGTCTCGGGTGAGGGACTGACCCAGCGTCTCGTTGGCCCGGGTCAACGCCGCCTTGGCCTTGCCCTTGTCTCCCAAGGTGATGGGGGCCGGGGCTCCAGCCTCGAGCCGAGGCGCTTTGTCAGCTCGGAAGCGCTCTCCACAGAGTTTGCAGTCCACGAGCGGATCGCTAAAGGACGCGAGGTGTCCGCTGGCCTGCCACACCTTAGGGTGCATCATGATGGACGCGTCGAGACCAACGATGTCCTCGCGGGTGTGCACCATGGCCGTCCACCACTCGTTCATGAGGTTGCGCTTGAGCTCGACGCCCATCGGGCCGTAATCGTAGGCGCTCCTCAATCCTCCGTAGATGTCGGAGCTTTGGAACACAAAGCCCCGCCTCTTACAAAGAGAGACGATCTTCTGCATGACATCGGCGGTGGAGTCTGGTGCGCTCATGATGGCTGTCCTCCGTCGGTGGACGGGCCGAACGAATAGCACACCCAGCGGCTCGTCGCCCGCGTGGGGTCGCAGCCGCCAATTTGGCGCTGCGCGCGGCTCCTTGGCCGTCCAAGCGCCGCTACGCGCGAAGCCCTGGGGTTGTTCTCCCCGGGTATGGACGACGTGCTGCGCCCGCCCAGCGGGCTCAGGGTTCCTCTTCGATCTCCAAAGATGTCTCAGGTGTCAACCCGTATCGCAGCGCGCCCTCCAACCCGATGAGCTTGAAGTTCACGGTGACGCCAAATCCCCCGAAGCTGCCCCCTACGTCCTTGTCGAACATGAGGTGGTCGGGCTCTGACCAGACGGCGTCGATAAGGTTGGGCAAGATTGTGACGGACCCCATCGGCAAGAAACCCTCTGTCGCAACGAGCGCCGATGTGTCGTTCGCGTAGATATCGGCGCTCGCATCCATCTCCAGCTCCCCCGACATCGGTCCCCCTTCCACGGGTACGGTGATCGCGAAGTCAGGTGCGCTCGTCAAAAAGAGCAGGTCGCGCACCTCGAAGTCCAAGGTGATCCCCAAGTCACACTCCTGATCAGGAATATCCGCGATCTCCAGCCCCAACACCATGAACTCCAGACTTTCGGAGTCAAACTCTCGCGTGCAGAGTTCACCGGTCACCACGCGGAGCTCAAGTGGGACCTCACACGTACCCGTAATCGTGCTTGCCTTCATCACGGTGTGGAGCACGTTCGGATTGCTCACGCGCGGGTGCCGATAACACTTCGCACCCTCCGGCGGATCGATCGGTAGGTCGCCGTCGCCGTCTCCGTCGCCATCCCCATCGCCATCCCCATCGCCATCTCCATCTCCATCTCCATCTCCATCTCCATCTCCATCTCCATCTCCATCTCCGTCTCCGTCTCCGTCTCCGTCTCCGTCTCCGTCTCCGTCTCCCGTGGTATCCGCCGTCTCACCACTCGCGTCGATCGTCTCGTCGTCTGCGCATCCCGTGCACAATGCCAGTGACGCCACCAAAATCCCCACATGTATTGCATCCAAGCAAACCATCTACAGGACGCTAACAAGGAACTATTTGATCATTCGTGAAGCCTACGTAAATCAAGAATCGACCCGATTCGATACAGCCATGCCGGCGGGTCGGTTTATTGTTAGAGAGCCCCTGCCCTCTGGATCGAAGACAATCGACACGGCATGCATGGACGCAGTCACCGCGTGCGGCCACGCCGCGGTCTTCGTCTGTGACCGCACGTTCCAAGAATGACAAAGGGAAGAGTGCAGCGCACCCTCCCCTTTGTACTCTTCGCCACGGTCCCCGCGACGAGCAGGATTCTGCCTCTACTTCTCGAAAGAGACCGTGCCGTTGAGTCCCGTAAGCGTGAACTTCACGGTGACTGGGAAGCCCATGACGTCGGTCATGATGTCCTGGTTCAGCATCTCGTAGGCTCCATCAGCGTAGGTGGCGCTCGCAGAGGTGCCTGCTGCATAGGTGACGTCGCCCTCGGGAAGGGTACCCGGGAAATCCAGAGGTGAGTCACTGCCATCAGCAGTAAGCGTGCCCGTCGCCTGCACCACTTGATTCCCAGTCATGGCTCCCCCGGCGGACGGGATCTGGACCTCGAAGTCAGGTCCGCCATTGGCGATGACAAAATTGCTGATCGAGATGGTGATGTTCTGGGTGCCGATGAGACCCAGGTCGAGGCTACAAAGCGTATCCGGCACGTCCTCAAGGTTCAGCGTGACCACCATGAATCCCGCAGATCCGTCACCGTTGTCTTCCACACACAGCTCGCCACCGGTGACCGCGAGGTCGATGGGGAGGACACACGACGCGTTGAGTGCGGTCGCGGTCGCGGTGGTGGTCAACGTATTGGCGGCCGCGTTTCCAACAATGGACGGGAAACAGTCGCCGTCTCCGTCTCCATCTCC
>CALKDV010000357.1 GCA_938084085.1 uncultured Nannocystaceae bacterium | reverse complement strand
CCCAGCCATCGTACAAGATGGCGTCGATGGGGCTGGCGCCGTAGACGATCTGCAAGAGCAACCCGAGCTCTTGATCAAAGTTGGTGTTGGGTGCGCCTGCGCCGGTGTCGGTGTGGGTGTTGCCGTGCACGAAGGCGTTGTCGCTGCGGTAGTTGTAGACAAACTCGCCGGTGTCGTCCTCAAGAAGGTTCAGCCCCGTCACGTCTCCGACCAGCTCCGCCTTGCTGAGCTTCCACTTCTCTCGATCGCCTTGGATCGGCAGACCCGAGATCACCGCGATGTCGAAGGAGTTGTTGCCCTCGTAGGTGTTGTCGAAGATTTCCACTCGGCGCGACGCCATGGCGAAGGTACCCGTGCCCGGCGGGATGGCTGCGACGGTGCTGCCCTGCGGAGCGAAGTTGGTGCGGTTGTTGTTGACCACGATGTTGTCGTGCACGCTGACGTCGCGGCCCACCACCGGGTTTCCAGGGAGGTCGAAGATGACCAGCCCGCCGGTGTTGTCCTCGGCGTAGTTGCCGTATACGTCGGCAAATTGCGTGTTCTCGATCTCGATGCCTGCCACGTTGCCCATGGCGATATTGTTGCGCACGATGGCGTGCTGACATTGGCCTACGTAGATGCCCGCGTCGGCGGAGTTGTAGGCCTCCGAGTCCTCCATGAGGACTCGGGACACTTTCACCGGATACAGGCCGTACGCGCCGTTGTCCGTCGATCCGACGGCGCGCCAGGTCGCCCGCACGCGCTGGATGGTGACGAGGTCGCTGTCTTCGATGCGCAGCCCGTCCTTTTTGGCGTCGACGATGGCGAGGTCGGCGATGGTGAAGCGATCGCCCACCACGTCCACGCCGTTGGATTGAGTGGTTTGGGCCGCGTAATCGAGGATGGTGCCCTCCTCAAAGCTCCCCTCGGTCCCCCGGCCTTGACCCCAAAAGGTGATGCCGTCGGCGCGAATCGTGACCTGGTTGTCGAACTCGTAGATTCCCGTGGCGAGGATGACCGTGGTCTCGTCCTCCAGCGAATTGACCGCCACTTGCAGCGCCTCCGAGTCCCCGGCGGGGATCTCCACACATGGACCCTCCACGTCGGCGCAGGAATGGAGCGGATAGTCGGCAGCGTTCCCGCCGTCCTCCCCGCCGGTCTCACCGTCGGCGGTGCCGCCGGCGTCCCCATCACCCGTGGAAGTACAAGCCATCGCGAACGAGAGCGCGAGGCAGCTAAGAAGTGGTCGACATCGCATCATTAGATAAGTCCTCCGAGCGGCCAGCCTACACGCGGACCGTCGGGGAACTATACCGCAGCCTGTCCCAGCCCGGGCGATCGATCCGCTCCTCCAGGCCGCCCTCTTTGTGAGGAGACGGCTGCGAACTTTGCGCCGGCGAGTGACGCGCACAGGACCAATCCGCCCCAGAAAACAACACACGCGCCCACCGCCAAAGCGGGGACGCGTGCGATTTTGAGGGCCTGAGGCGGCCCCGCGCAAGGACCTTAGATGTCCATCGCCATGATGAACACGGCACCGCTGGCGCTGCCCGCGGTGGCGCCGGCCACGACTTCGCCGTTCACCACGGCCTCGAACGTCTCGGCCAATCCGGGGCTCACGAGGACGAACACACCGGACGATCCGGTGCCCGCCTCGTCGAAGCCATCTTGCGCCTCGTTGAGGTAGCGCACGACCGCGGCGCTGTTGTCCACGCCCGCCGTGGGCACGACCGTCGCGCCAGCCACCGGCATGCCAGTCGCCGTGTCGCGCACCAGCCCGACGACGCCGCCGGCATCGCCGAGGGGGAGTTTGTCTTGCGGGAAGGTCATGTCCGCCGCCAACAACCCGCTGTATCCTTCCACGTCCGAGACCGCGATCGCCCAGATGTCGTGGAGTCCCACGCCGGGGCCATAGAGGTTGCCAGGTCCAGCCGAGTCGAGTCCAGTGGAGCTGAGGTAGAAGTCGGTGCCCTTCTCCGCCAGCGCCGCGATGGCGATGGCCTCGAGCGGCCTGTCGTCACCGCCGGGGGTGAGCATGTCGTAGGTCCCATCCTCGTTGGTGGTGCCCTCCACAATGCGGGTCGCACCGGTGGGGTTCGAAGCGGCGCTGATGGCACCGACCACGGCGACCGTCGCGCCTCCGACGGGGCTCATGTCGACGATATTTCGGAGGGTTCCCGTTACGCGCGTCGCACAGTCTGTCGCGTACGCGGCGCACACCGCGTCGGGATCGGCGGGGACGTCCGAGTAGGACAGACACAGACCGGATGCACACTCACCGTTGGAGGTGCAGGAGTCGCCGTCGGCGAGGGTTCCTTCGCTCTCATGCGTGGGTCCGCACGCGCCGTCTCCGTCTCCGTCTCCGTCTCCGTCTCCGTCTCCGTCTCCGTCTCCGTCTCCGTCTCCGTCTCCGTCTCCGTCTCCGCTCTCTGCGGAGGCGCCGTCGTCGGCATCTGTACTTTCACAGGCAGCATTGGTGAAGACCAGCGCACATACGGTCACAGCGGCAAGAATCGTCAATTTGTCTCTAAACATTTCGGCTTAAGTCCTTTGTTGTTGAAGTCATCTAGCGACGTTGGAGGGGGCCGTGTTGCCCCCGGTTGTCGCAGCCGGCTTAGACTACTCTCCCAGACCTGGAGAGACAAGCATTCGGCCAGGGACGAGGCCCAGTTCGTTCAACCGGACGCGCGCGTGCGCGCACGGCTGACGAGGCCGCCCGCCAAGCGCCGTCCCCACCCGAGGTAGGAAGACATGCGTGTCCGGCCCCGCCCCCGGAATGTGGGGGGGGAGCCGGCGGCGAGACATCTGCGCAGGTCCTCTGCTCAGGTCTTCGTGCGTACGTATCCCCGGGGCACGCGGAACTCGAACACCCCGTCCGCGATCCCGTTGTTGGCCTTCACCTTGTCGAGGCGGAAGTGATTCGTGCTGCCATCTTGATTGTAGACGACGAACTGGTCCACGCGACCCGTCACCTTGTCCACCACCAGCGCGAGCCCCTTGTAGGCAGAGCTCTTGAGCTTCGGCTTAAGCTCGATGACGTGATGCGACGCGTCCCCATAACGGTCGGCCCGCGCCTTCGCGGCGAAGCGCACCTTGAACTCCGCGAGGAGTTCTTGCCCACCAAACAGAAACTTCATGGCGGCAGCGACTTCAGAGTCACCGCTCACCGAGCGAGACACCACCTGGCGCGTATCGTGCTCAATCACCCATAAAAGCTCACCGTCGGCGTAGAAATCGGGATTTGATTTGCCCGCATAGTCCCAGACCATCTTCCCCGGTTTTTTCAGTCGGAGCACACCCCGCGTGGTCGTTGGTTGGTCACCG
>CALKDV010000356.1 GCA_938084085.1 uncultured Nannocystaceae bacterium | reverse complement strand
CTCGACGGCTGATGACCCAAGATCCGAGAGATCACCGCCAACACGTGCTTTCGTCCGCTGCGCGGCGGGACAAACAACTCCACCTCATCGGTGTATCCGATCAAACCCACGCGGTCGTTGTTGCGGATGGCGGAGAAAGCGAAGGTCGCCACGAGACGCGCAACGAGCTGACGCTTGGTGAATCCGCGACTCCCCAGATCGAGGGAGCCCGACATGTCCACCAACAGCATGACCGTGAGCTCTCGCTCCTCCGTGAACTGCTTGATGTGGGGGGCTCCCGTGCGCGCGGTGACGTTCCAATCAATGGCACGCACGTCATCACCGGGCTCGTACGCCCGCACCTCAGCAAAAGCGATCCCTTGGCCCTTGAACACCGACTGGTACGAGCCCGCGAGATGTTGATCCACGAGCCGCGCCGTCTGCAGCTCGATCAAGCGCACCTGACGGAGTAGCTCCGTGGTCTCCGCCCTGAGATCTTCTGCGCGCTGCTGCTTCATGGGCCTCGCCTCCCGCTCCGAATCAGGGGACGTGTACATGTTCGAGGATGGTGCGGATGATCTGCTCGACCGTCTTCCCTTCGGCCTCCGCCTCGTACGACAGGATCACACGATGCCGGAGCACGTCCGCCGCGATCGCCTTGACGTCCTCGGGCGACACATAACCCCGCCTCGACACGAAGGCGTGTGCCCGGGCCGCCTGGAACAGCGCGATCGACGCCCGAGGGGACGCGCCAAAGTCTACAAAAGGCTCGAGCCCCGCGAGCCCCGCAGTCGCCGGAGAGCGCGTCGCCGTCACGACATCGACGATATATCGCCGCACTGCCGGCTCCACGATCAGCTGCTCCAGCGTACGACGAGCGTCGCCGAGTTGGCTGCTCGAACACACCGGCGCCGCGTTGACGGCCATCCCCCGCGCCGGGACTGCCACCCGCTCCATGATCTCCAACTCCTCGTCGGCGGACGGATAATCCACGTGGATCTTGAACATGAAGCGATCCAGCTGCGCCTCGGGGAGGTTGTAGGTGCCCTCTTGCTCGATCGGGTTTTGTGTCGCCAGCACAAAGAACGGAGACGGCAGTTCGTAGGTGGTGTCGCCGATGGTCACATGGCTCTCCGCCATCGCCTCGAGGAGAGCGCTTTGCACCTTCGCGGGCGCGCGGTTGATCTCATCCGCGAGCAGTAGATTTGTGAACACGGGGCCACGCTTGTTGGTGAACTCTCCCTTTTGGTGGTTATAAATCACAGTCCCGAGCACATCCGACGGCAGCAAGTCCGGCGTAAACTGAACCCGCTTGAACTCCAGCTGCATGCACCGGGCGACGGTGTTGACCGTGAGCGTTTTGGCCAGGCCGGGCGCCCCCTCCAAGAGGACGTGGCCTCCGCAGAGCATGGCGATCAAAATCCTCTCGATCATCTCGTCTTGCCCAACGACGACCTTGTGGATCTCGGCGGTCAAATTGGAAATGAACGCGCTCTCTTTTTCGACGAGCTCGTTGATGACTCGAATGTCGTAGCGACTCACTGGGTATCTGCCTTTGTCACGATGGTGGTTTGGGGGTGGTGGGAAGGTTGCGCGCCCCGGTTGGCACATCATCCGCGGACGAGTCGCGGTCGCGAAGCATCCTCGGCCTCGCGATTCGGTGTGGGGAGGTCCGAGCGATTCGAACCTCGTCGGCGGGAGTATAGATTGCGTGACCAGCGCAAACCGCCCTTCCTTCCTCGCTATTCCCCCGCTTTTTGAACCATGCGCGCGCTTTGCGCGAAGTGCTGTAGGGCGAAGGTTCCCACGCCTACGACCGCACCTCGGCCGTGCGGAATGGATGCGTTCGCCGGGCGCACTCCTTCGTTGACGGGTGGGCCCGCGTGACCTACACCTTGCCCCCCATGCCGACGCAAGATCCAAACCGAATGCACGACATTCGCACCGTCAAGCGCCACATTCGCGCCGGTCGCACCTCCCCCGACGCCCTGTCTACGTTTTTGTCTGCGCTCCCAGATGCCGAAGCGAACATTCGGCCGGCAGAAGAAGGCGGCGACGCCGACGGATTTGATGAGCAAGGCAAAGAGGAGACACCCGCGGTCGACGAGGTCGCGCAGCCGGATGTGCAGCCCGACATCCTCACCGCGGCGGTTGTACCTTCAGCCCCCTCCACTCCCCAGGCTCCCAAGCCCCTCGGCAACGCTTTCTCGGCCGACTTCGATCCCGCAGCGCACCTCGCTGACGATCCGATGATGCCGCCACCGCAGCCGATCCCAGGCTTCGGCGCCTTGGGAGGCGTCCCCGCTCCTTCGGCTCCCACTCCTTCGGCTCCCACCCCGTCGGCTCCGATCCCTTCGGCGCCGCTGCCCTCCGCTCCGACGCCCGCTCCTTCGGCTCCCGCGGTGGCTCCCGTCCCCGCGCCTTCGAGCGATTCGGAGTAACCTCGGCGCGTGCGTCCGCGCAACGCCCCTCGATTCGTTGGACTCCTCGGGGTGATCGCCTCGCAGGTTGCCTTGTGCGCCTGCGACCTCACCCCCACGTCGGGCACCCCCCATGGGGCCGTGGCTGCGGAGCCCCGCATCGTGCCGTCACCGGCCGGGCTGCCAGACTTCGCGACCATCGCCGAACGAAACGTGTCCGCCTTGGTGTCCATCACCACCAAGCAGCACCGAGCGCCCGCCCGCGACGCTCCGCCGGAGAACGACCGCGCCAGCGTGGAGCGGGGCTTTGGCACGGGCATCATCGTCTCCGCCGATGGCAAAATCCTCACCAATGATCACGTGCTCGCCACAGCAACCGATGCGGATATTTCTGTCGAGCTCGCCGACGGGACCCGTCACCAGGTCCGCACGATCTACCGGGACGAGCGTTACGATCTGGCGCTCCTGCAGCTCGATCCCCCCCGATCGGGGATCCACGCCACCTCCTTTGAGGAAACCAGCCCGAGACCGGGCGAGTGGGTGATGGCCATGGGCCATCCTCGCGCCCTCGGCAACACGGTCACCGTGGGTGTCATCAGTGGCCTCGGACGCACCCACCAAGAAATTGGCGCCCCCGCCGACCTCCAGCCCGGCGGGGTGTGGCACTTCTTGCAAACCGATGTCTCGATCAATCCCGGAAGTTCCGGGGGCCCGCTGTTCAACGCCCGGGGAAACGTGGTGGGGCTCAACACCGCAGTTCTCCGTGGAAGCCGAGGAGAACTTGAAGGCATCGCGTTCGCGATCCCGTCCCCGCTCCTGCTTCATTTCATGGATGAGATCTCTGCCCACGGCCGGGTGAGACACCCCAGGCTCGGCATGGTGGTCCAGGGGGTGCGCGTCACCGCGGTCGATCCAGCGAGCCCCGCCTCGCGCGCGACGCTCCGTGCTGGTGATCTCATCCTCGCAGTGAAGGGGGTCCCCGTGCGGCGCTACCAAGACCTCCTCTACGAAATTGAAATTGCCGGGATGGATGCGCCGATTCAACTCGCCATCGCCCGGGAGGGCCAGGCCCCAATCACCCTAGAGATTTTGCCAGAGGAGCGCACCTGATGCACGACGAGGAAGATACCGGTGAAGACGGCACGCAGCGACACCTGGAGGCGCTCGCGGAGCGAGTCACAGAGCTTGAGATCGCCCTCACCTACCAGCGTCAAACCACGCAGACGCTCGATGAGCTGGTCCGCGAAGCGTTTGACACGATCGGACAGCTCAAGGCCCGCATCGACGCGCTGCAAAGCGACCTCACCGCAGGCGAAGACTAGGTCCTCACGACCCTAGAGCGGCTCACAGAATCGGGCCAAAATCGTCTTCATCCCACGATCTGCGAACCGGATGTTGAGACGCATGGAGTCCCCGCTCCCGCTCCAGCCCACGAGATCACCGATCCCGAACTTCGCGTGGCGGATTTGCATCCCGACGTACAGCGACACCGCCGGTCGGTCGTCGTACTCCGCGTCGTCATGCTCCTCCGAGAGATCCACGGCTGGGTCGAGCACGATGTCGTCATCCCAATCCGACTCCGCGCGCGGCGCGGCGCGCAGCGTCGATGATGTCCGCGCTGACCGACCGAGCTCGTGGATGGCCGTGCGAGGGAGGTTCCCAATGAACCGCGACGGGGGATTCACCTGATGGTCCCCATACAAAAATCGGCGATTCGTAAAGGTGATCGCGAGTTGTCGCCGCGCGCGGGTGATCGCGACGTAGGCCAAGCGGCGCTCCTCTTCCATCTCATCCCGATCGTCAATCGCTCTCACGTGGGGGAAGATTCGATCCTCCATACCCGACATGAATACGTGATCAAACTCGAGCCCTTTGGAAGAATGCACGGTCATCATGGTGATGCACTCCCGCGCGTCTTGCTGCGACTCGCTCGTGCTGAGGGACACCATCTCCAGATACTCAGCGAGCGACGCCTCCGGCGACTCTTCGAGGAACTCTCCCATCGAGCCGATAAACTCCTGGATATTCTCTAGTCGCGCGTCCGCGTCGATGGTGTCCTCGTTCGCCAGCGCCTCCAGATAGCCCGTGCGCTCTACCACCAGTCGAGCCTGCGCATCGATCGCGGCGTCTTGAACCTCTTCCCGCAAGGACGCGAGGAGGCTCGCCACCGCTGTGACCCGCGACGCCGCGGCCTTTTTCAGGCCCGCGCTCAGTGGATGGTTCAGCGCCTCAAGCAACGAGATCTGCTGGGAGGCCGCGTAACTCAGCAGCGTGTCCACCGTCTTCGCCCCGATGCGCCGCGCGGGCCGATTGATCACACGGATAAGATCGAGATCCGAGTGCGGCGTCACCAACAGCCTCAGATATGCGATGACATCCTTGACCTCCGCGCGATCAAAAAAGCGTGTCCCGCCGATGATGCGATAGTGGACCCCCGCGGAGCGCAGCGCCTCTTCTAGCGCGCGGGATTGGGCGTGGGTTCGATAAAAGATCGCAAATTCGTGTGGCGACTCCCCGTCAGCGATCCGCTGCGAGATCTGCCCCGCGATCCACTGGGCCTCGCCGCGCTCGTCCTCAAGACGCGATACCACGACCTTGGCTCCCTCTCCGAGATCGCTCCACAAGGACTTGCCCAAGCGATCCTGGTTGCGTGAAATGACGGCCTCGGCACAATCAAGGATGTGTGTCGTGCTTCGATAGTTCTGCTCAAGCCGGATGGTTTCGCAGCCCGGATTTCGGTCGGGGAACCGCAAGATCTGGGCGACGTCGGCCCCACGCCACCCATAAATTGACTGGTCGTCATCGCCCACCACGCACAGCTCCGCGTTCTCGGATAACAACTCCACGATCTCCCCTTGCACGGGGTTCGTGTCTTGGAACTCATCCACGACCACGTGCTGAAACCGCGTGAACAAGGCCGCCGCATCCTCCGCGAGGGGGTCTTGCGAGGCGCGCGCGAGCTTGAGCAGACGCACCGTCAACACCAGTAGATCTCCGAAGTCGGCGGCGTCTGCCGCTCGCAGCATGCGCTCGTATCCCGCCCACGCTCGCTTCACCACAGACAGCAGCGGCTCCTCCACACCGAGCTCTTCGAGATCGTCGGGCCCCGCCCCCCGATTTTTCGCGTAGTCAATCTGCGCCAAGATCCCCACCGGTCGATACGCGCGGTCCGACACATTCTGCGCCTTTAGTACCCGCTTCATCGCGGCTTTCTGGTCCGCCGAGTCGTAGATCGCAAAGTTCGGTCCGAGGCCGACAAGGTGACCATGCCGCCGGATGACCCGGGCGCAGATGGCGTGGAACGTACCGACCCACATACCGGCGCGCGCCATCTCGGGGCCACAAAGATCGCCGATTCGAGCGCGCATCTCCCCCGCGGCCTTGTTGGTGAACGTCACCGCCAAGATCCTCCACGGGGGCACCCCCTCGTCGATCAACGCGGCGACACGATGAGTGATCACGCGAGTTTTCCCGGTACCCGCGCCGGCCAGGACAAGGAGTGGACCGCCACGATGACGCACGGCTCGTTGTTGCGCTTCGTTGAGCGACACGACCCCCACTACATACACCACTTGAGGATCGCGAGGTGATAACCTCGCCCTGCCTCGCGACTTTTCATCGTCTGTCATGGACAGTACCCCCGCCGCCACCTCTCCCGTTCGCCGCGACCCGCCACGAGCGCTCGCGCCTCTCCGATTTATTGTGCTCGCCTGCGTGGTCGTAGGGGCGATATGGGCGAACGTGACGCGACCCGCGGCGTTCTCAGGTGCAATCGATTCCCTCCACGCCCAGATCGATCGCCCGGCCGAGGCCTCTTCCATGCTGCTCGTTCGCGTGGATCCCTCGCGAAATACGGGCGTGGCGAGGCAAGATCCCGACCGCATCTTGGATCGCGTGGCGTTGCGCATCGCAGATGAGTTGTCCGAAGCGCGCACCCCCTTGGCGCCCCCTGCCGCGGCCGTGGAGGGCTGGCTGGACACCCACGGGATGTACCTGCTGCCAATCTCCTCTCACCCCCAGCTCGCGGCCCGGCTCGAGCGCGAAGAGATGGAGGCTGCCATCGCGGCGATCCGCGCCCGCCTGTCGAGCCCGGTACACGGGGTGGGCGGGCTCAACCCGCGGCGCGATCCTCTCTCGCTTCAGCCGCTCCTGTTCCAAGACCGGGGGGCCATGAGCTACGTGGACATGGACGGACGAGCCGCGGCGACGGGGACAGGAGACCTCCGCTCGCGACGCACCGACAGCCTCCTCATCGGACTTCGCAGCGACGCCGACCAGGTCCGCGTGAGGGAGACGGTCGCGCGGATCTCCGAGGCAGATCCCGTGCGCATCGACGTGGTCGGCGTACGCGCCCAAAACAATACGCGACGCACACTGCTCATCGACCTCCTCTCCACGCTCGCGCTGCTGCTCGCCTCAGGCGCCCTCGCCACCGTCGCCGTCGCGCGCCGCTCGACATTGGACGCGGTCCGGGCCGCCGGCGTCGCCGTTGTAAGTCTCGCCTGCGTCGTCCCGTTCGGTCCACCTC
>CALKDV010000355.1 GCA_938084085.1 uncultured Nannocystaceae bacterium | reverse complement strand
CCCTCCTTCATCCCTTCACTCCTCGCTTCACCACTGCTCTTGAACCTCTCACACCAGGGCTCCCTGGCTCTCCCCACCCCCCGACCTATGACAAATCAACGCTCCACCAACTCCTCCAATCCAAAACCCCTCGTTCGTGTCCGGGCCAAGACCATCGCCATGAAGCGGCTCACCAAAGAGGAGATTCGCATCGGCAAGCTGCTCTTTCCTGAGCGCGGCTACTGGCGTCCAAAGACGCGAGGCGACTGCGCGAACGTCGCTCGACCATGCCCGTACGTGAGCTGCAAATATCACCTATTCATCGACGTGAACCAGCAGACCGGGAGCATCAAGCTCAACTTCCCAGATCTTGAGGTGTGGGATCTCAAGCAAAGCTGCGCGCTCGACGTTGCCATGCAAGGTGGCGCTACCCTCGAAGAGGTCGGAGAAATCCTCAACCTCACACGCGAGCGAATCCGTCAGGTCGAGGTACGAGGTCTGTTTCAGCTCAAAGAGCAGGACTCCGCTGTCTTGAACTCCTACCTGCCCGGCGACGCGTAGGGAAGATCCACGGCATGGGGCTCGCGGACGTCGCTTGGCGTCCGCGTCTGCCGATGCGCAAAACCGTAGCTAGGTGCCCTCGGGGGGTGCACGCTGCGGTTTTTTTGTGCCCGCTGGTCGACGGGGGGGAGCCTGTGCTAGCAGGCTGGCGTGCAACAGCAGATGCGACCCATCCGGCGCGCCCTCGTGAGCGTGAGTGACAAGTCGAACCTCGAGGTCCTCGCGGGCGCGTTTAAAGCTCACGGGGTGGAGGTCCTCTCCACCGGGGGGACGGCGCGGGCTTTGTTGGAGCTGGGCGTAGACGTGGTGAAGGTCAGTGACTACACCGGCGCGCCCGAGATCCTCGGCGGTCGGGTGAAGACACTCCACCCAAAAATTCATGGGGGCATCCTCGCCTTGCCCACCGCCGCCCACGAAGAAGAAGCAGCCGCCCACGACAGTCCCCCCATCGACCTGGTCGTGGTCAATCTCGACCCCTTTCGAGAGACGGTCGAGAATCCGGAGTGCACCTTCGCTGAGGCAGTGGAGCAGATCGACATCGGCGGCCCCACCATGGTGCGATCCGCGGCGAAGAACTGGACACGCGTGGGTGTGGTGGTGAACCCGGCCGACTACGGCGACGTCAGCGCCACGCTCGATGCCAACGCGGGCGCCCTCGATTCCCGGATGCGTCGGCGGTTGTCGCGGGAGGCCTTCGCACACACGGCGGCCTATGACGCCGCCATTTCAACCTGGCTCGCTCGTCACGATGAGAACGGGGAGGCCATGGAGGAAGAGGCGGTCACTCCGTGGCTCGCAGTCACGGGCGAGGCTGTCTCGGTGCTTCGGTACGGGGAGAACCCTCACCAGCCGGCGACCTTTGTGGCTACCGACTACGCGCGCAACGAGCCGGTGGGGCTCGACCGCGCAATCGTGCATCAGGGCAAGGCTCTCAGCTACAACAACCTGCTCGACGCGGACGCGGCCTTGGGCCTGATCCGCGACCTCGCGCCGGTGGGCCGGGCGGCCGCGGTATTTAAACATCTCTCTCCTTGCGGCGCCGCCGTGACGAGCTCCGAACGGAGCATGGCCGAGATCTACGTGGCGGCGAGGCAGGCGGACGCGGAGAGCGCGTTCGGTGGCATCGTCTCGTTAACGGACGAGGTGGACGAGGCGGTGGCAGAGCGCCTGCTTGAGACCTTCCTTGAGGTCGTGGTCGCCCCGGGCTACACGCCCGCCGCGCTGGCGATGCTCGCGAAGAAAAAAAATCTCCGATTGCTCGAGATCCCCGACATGTTCACGGGCCTCGACGGGGTCGCGCCGATGCGCGTTCGATCAGTGGCGGGTGGCGTGCTCGTGCAGCGGGAGGATCTGATCACCGTGAGCGCCCAGCAGGGACAGGTCGCGAGCGAGCGGGCGCCCACGGCGACGGAGCTCGAGAGCCTCGAACTCGCGCAGCGGGTCTGCAAACATGTGAAGTCCAACGCGGTCGTGCTCGTTCGCGACGGAGTGACGGTCGGTGTTGGCGGGGGACAAACATCGCGCGTCGAGGCGGTCCGCCAGGCGATCGCGCGGGCGGGAGAACTCGCGAGCGGGGCGATGCTGGCCTCCGACGCTTTCTTCCCGTTCCGAGACAGCATCGATCATCTCGCGACCGCGGGCGTCCGTGGCGTCATCCAGCCTGGCGGGTCCAAGCGAGATCCGGAGGTGATCGAGGCGGCCAACGAGCACTCGATGGCGATGGTGTTTACGGGGCAGCGACACTTTCGACACTAGATAGGCGCTCGAGAGTTGGTGTACCGTCGACGGTGCTCTTGACGGGCAATCTGAGGTTCAATGAAGATACTCATCATCGGTTCTGGAGGTCGCGAGCACGCGCTCGCTTGGCGTGGAGTTCACGAGGGGCATCAGGTGCTTTGCGCGCCTGGGAGCGCGGGGATAGAGTCCGACGGGGTCCGCTGTTTTGGTGGCGTGGGGGCCTCAGACGCCGCAGCCATTTTGGCGCTCGCCCGCGACGAGGCTGTAGACTTCGTGCTGGTGGGACCGGAACAGCCCCTGGTCGAAGGACTCGCAGACACCTTGCGGGAGGCCGGCGTCGCCACCCTTGGTGCCTCGAGAGCGAGCGCGGTCCTCGAGGGCAGCAAGGCCGTCGCCAAGGCCTTCATGGAGCGACACAACATCCCGACCGCGCGGCACGTCACGGTGACCACGCTCGACGAGGGGTTCGCCGCGCTTGACTCGTTTGAGGTGGCGCCGGTGGTGAAGGCGAGCGGGCTCGCCGCGGGAAAAGGGGTGACGGTTCCCGAGTCATTCGACGAGGCGAGGACGGCTCTGCGCGCGTGCATTGAGGGCGATAAATTCGGCGAGGCAGGTCAGACTGTGGTGCTCGAAGAGCGCATGCGCGGCGAGGAACTCTCCTTTTTCGCGATCAGCGACGGCGTTAACGCCTTGACCTTGAGCGCGGCGCAGGACCACAAGCGAATCTTTGATGGAGATCTTGGGCCGAACACTGGCGGCATGGGAGCCTATGCGCCGGCGCCGCTGTGCGATGAGGTCTTGCGGGAGCGGATCGAGCGGGAGGTCGTGGCGCCGACGCTCGCGGGATTGAAGGCGGAAGGGACGCCGCTCGTGGGCGTGTT
>CALKDV010000354.1 GCA_938084085.1 uncultured Nannocystaceae bacterium | reverse complement strand
CTCGGGAGTCGCGACAGCGGTGGCGCAGGCGCCGGCGGCGAAGGCGAGGAGGGCGACGAGGGGGAGGGAGGCTCGGGGGCGACGCGAGGACATGGCCGCACGCTAGCGAGGTCGCCGGCGCTTGCCAAGCAGGTCCCGCGTGCTCGCCAGGCAGGTCCCGCGCTCGGCTACAGGGACGCCGGGCGCGGACCCGGATTCGCGGGGGTCCGACGGGAGAGCTGAACGAGCGACTGTGAGTTCGGCTCTCGCCGGGGCTCTCGCCGGGGCTGGGCCTGCGCGTCCTCGAAGAAGAATCGGGGCTCACCAAACGCGGGGCGCAGATCGCTGAGCCACGTCGCTTGGGGGTCGAACTCGGCGAAGAAGGGGCGACCGACCCACGCGGGGTCCCGCGCTTGCAAGAACCGGAGCGCGAACACCCGCTCGCCGCGGATCGTAGGGCTGCCGTCCACCTGCACCTTGCCTGGCCACGCGGACATGGAGGGGCCTCGGACGGTGCGGGCGAGACCCGACACTTGTCGGTAGGCCTCGTCGAAGATCTCTTTGGTGCGCACGAGGGGCAGCTCAAAGTATTGGTGGGGCCCGGTGTCTCGCTCGACAAACATATAGTAGGGGATGGCGCCGAGTCGCACGCCGAGTCGCCACATCTCGGCCCAGGTGTTGGGGTCGTCGTTGATGTGGCGCAGCACCGGCGACTGCATTCGCACGTGCGCACCCGTGGAGCGGATCCGTTGGATCGCGGTCTGGGCGACGGGGGTTGAGAGCTCCCGCGGGTGGGAATAGTGACCCATGATCGAGAGGTGTCGGCCCGACGCAGTCACGCGCTCGAACAATCGCAGCAGATCGTCGGCGTCGGGGTCGCTGACAAATCGATAGGGCCAGTACGCCACCGACTTTGTCCCGATACGGATGTTTTGAACCGACTCGATCTCGAGGAGCGGCGCGAGGTGAGACGCGAGCGAGGACGTCTTCATGACGAGGGGATCGCCGCCGGTGATGAGGACGTCTGAGACCTGCGGATGGGCGCGCAAATAGCCCGTGAGGCGCTCGGGGCTCTTGGACTGAAACTTCATATCGGGCATGCCGACAAACTGTGCCCACCGGAAACAGAAGGTGCAGTAGGCGTGGCAGGTCTGGCCCTGACTCGGAAAATACAGCAGCGTCTCGCCGTACTTGTGTTGCACTCCCTCGAGCGGTTGTCCTTCCCATGTGGGAACGTTGTCGGTCATCTGCCCGGCGGGGTGCGGGTTGAGCCGCGATCGAATCTCCGAGACGACCGCTGCCACGTCGTCCTTGGAGCCTCCCCGGGTGGCCGCCTGTTCGACTCGCTGGAAGTCTTCGTGTTGGAGCATCGCTCCTTGGGTAAACGTGAGCTGAAAGATTGGATCACTGGGAACATTGTTCCAGTCGATCAGTTGCTCAATCACGTACTCGTTGGTTCGAAAAGGGAGGACCTGGGACGCGACGTTCACACTGTGCAGCACGTCTTTTGGTAAGCCAGCGCACCGGGGGTGTTCTAAGAAGTTGCGCGCCGTGATGGCTCGATATCGAGGAGAGTTCGTGATGGGATCTTG
Source organism: uncultured Nannocystaceae bacterium (assembly GCA_938084085.1). Lineage (GTDB taxonomy): Bacteria > Myxococcota_A > Polyangia > Nannocystales > Nannocystaceae > JAAZXR01. The sequence continues at coordinate 1,253 of CALKDV010000354.1, read as the reverse complement.
CATAACTAGAACGATGTGACCGATCGGCTTCTTCGCATGGTGGGTCTTTGCTTGTCCAGCGAGCCGCGCGAAGACCCCGCATCGGGCCTGCACATCGATGGAGCGCCTGTGATGGTGGATCTTTCGGGCGCTCGTTATCACCTCCGCGCACACGCCGGGGGCGCTGTGGACGCCACGGCGCTGAATCGACGCGGATGTCGGCCGCGCTCGACGGCGTTCGTCATCGCTCGGAGGCCCTCACCACAGGCGCCTGCACGCGCGGCGCCACGCGTGACCCCCAAACTTGCGCTGGGAGCCACGCGTGATCCAAGGCGCCGCGCCGAGCGAGTCGTCGGGTGTGTACGTGGGTGACTGACGGGCGTCAGTCTGTGAGCATGCCTGAATGGGGGTCGGCGATGAGGGTCCCCTTGCCGCATTGCGGGCAGGGCTCCTCTACGGACCACGGGCGGACGGTATGCGTTTTGCTCTCGTAACACTCCAGCGGGGCGCCGGGGATCTCTCGCCCGTCCGGGCCTGTGAGTAGATCCATCACGTGTTTGCAGTCCTCGCAGTAGGCGCTGGTGGTGGTGCCGCTCATCAGCGCCGAGTTGTGCCCCTCGCCGTTGAATTCAAATTCACAGCTGCTGCAGCTCCATTGTTGGCTGTATCCCATCAACTCTCCATTTCTCGGTGCCTCGCGCGGCTACCGATCTGTAGTGTATCCGCGGCGCATGGTCCCAGGGGGCGGACGCGAGGGAGCCCACGACTCAATGATTGTTCAAAACGGCATCGCATCTCGGGAACTCGAGTTCCCGCGGAATAAGGAGCGAGCAGAAATTGCAGCGCTCGGGTGTTGCGTCACGGTCTTTTCCAACCCACGCGTGGCCTGAATGTTGGACGTCCCCGACTATTCATCCTTCGGTGCGCTGCCGTACTCCTGCCAAACAGCCCGTTCGATGACGGAAGCTAGCTTGGAGATTGCGCTCATCTGAAACTGGACCGCCTCGATCGCGCCAGCGAGAGTCTCCAGGCGAAGAGAGTTCTTTTGATCGAAATTGACGAGCTTCATGCCCCAATCCGGGAAGAGGCGCGAGTCGACATCGCGGTCATCACGGAGGAGCAAAACGCTGTCGTGGCGGACGTCTTTTGAAATTTTCTCATACAGCTCGCCAACCGCCGCGTCGGGACCCTCAAGAATTTGAAAGAAAACGCTGCCTGCAGCCAGCATCGCGCCGGTGATTCCGACGTTCACGTTGTTTCGAGCCGACACTTCA
>CALKDV010000353.1 GCA_938084085.1 uncultured Nannocystaceae bacterium | reverse complement strand
GAAGAGCTGCACCGGGGCACCGTCGCCGAACTCGCGGCTGCGCTGGTCGACGGGCTGCGCGGGGAGGTCACGGTGGTCGTTGCAGCGGCGCCGGACTCGCTGAGGGAGGCCTCTACCAGGGATCTGCAACGGGGCGCCCGCGAGGTGCTGACGATCATGCTGGACTCGTCGCTCAAACCGAAGGCCCGCGCCAAGGCGGTGGCGAAGCACACGGGGCTGCCAATTCGGGACGTCTACGCGCGCCTCGCCGGTGCGTCGCATGCGGACACCGACGACCTCGTCGATGGCACGGACGAGGTCTAGAAGGTCAGCAAAAAGTTGGTGAAGCCGACGACGTTGAACACGTTGGAGATCGCATAACGGCGGCCCACGTTGTCGACGACGTCACGCCGTACGGGATTCACACCCACCTCATCGCCCTCGACGATGTTGGGGTCACCGAAGGCTTCCGGGTCTCCGCGGTTCGCGTTGGTGAGGAAGTGCTGGGTGTCGGTCTTGACGTCTGCGCCGAAGTTGAGCCGCGCGTACTTGCCGAGGTGAAAGTTCATGGAAGCGCGAAGGCCGAAGCGTGCGAAGTCGTCGACGTCGGTGATCCCTTCAAACTTCCTGCAATCGCCGCTGTTCGGGGCGGCGTTGGCGGCGTCGTAGAAGCCCACGGGATCGCTTGGGTTGGTGCCCGCGAACGCGAGGGCCTCCTGCACGTTACACTGGCCGTCTCCAGGGGCGTAGGTGCCCACGAGCGCGGGGCTGTCTGCGAGCAACTCCCACACCTCGCTGTAGGCGCGACCTCCGTACTTGAGGTCCGCGGTCCCCATCAACGTGATAGAGAACTTTTGTTGCTTGGCTTTGTTCTCCCATGGGATGAACTCCGCCCCAACGTAGAGCCCGGTGGTGCTCTGCGGGTTGCTCCCGTCCATGTTGTCGAAACTTTGGAAGGCGGTCTTCGACGCCCGGAAGGCGTAGCGCCAGTGCGCGCCGAAGAAGGGCTCAAGGAATCGATAGCGGCGACTGAGGGCAGTCCATGCGCCGATCTCGTGGGTGCCACGCCCGACCGCGCTGTTGCTCTTGGGTTCATCGATCGCGATATTGCGGGAGAACTCCATGGGCCGACCGATGGCGAATCGCCCCTCCACGCCGAGGATCCAGGTGGGGAGATGCGGTTGCTTGTCTTGGTCAAGGATCCCGTACTTGATGCCAACATGGAGTTGGTCAATCCCTTTGCGGGTGGGACCGTTGAAGATACGCGTGGTGTCCTCTGAGGAGAACTCGCTGTAGGCGCTCGAGGGATTGCGCGCGTCGAATCCATTGCGAGGGATGATCCCGTCGCGGATGGTCGAACTGTTGGTCTTGTTCACGCAGTTGATGTCAGAGCTGGTGAGCGACCCCGTCGGCGTAATATCCTCTGGGTACACGCAGTCGCCACTCTCTTGATCGAAGGCGTAGGCTCGGTTGTCTGCCACCACGACCGGGAGCTCCACGTACAACGACAGGTTGCGGTAGATGCCGATCTCCATCGCGACGTTCACGGTCTGACGCTGCTGGTAGTACATCAAGTCGCGCCCGAGCCGGTTGGCGCCGTCTTGCGTAAACTCGCGGAGGATGGCTGCCTTCTTGTAGTCGAAGGCGTAGCTCGCTCCGAAGTGGAAGTCGAAGGGGTTGTCCTCTTCCGCCGCGGTCGCGATGCGGGTGGCCTCGCCGGCATGCGCGTTCCCACTCCATAAGGATCCGAGAGAGAGGGCGAACAGTGGCGTGAGGGCGCGAAATAAACGCATGAGAGACCTGCAGGCCATGGCACGCTACCAGCGCGCGAGGTACACCGTCAACAACACACCCAAGATGTTCGCCGGGCCAAAGCGCGCACCGGGGGCGCCTCGGTGCCCGGCAAGACGCCGAAGATCTTGGTTGAAGGGCAGCGCCCGCTCGTAGGCCCTGTGGTCCACCTGGAGACGGCTCCGTCGCGTAGGGGCTCGCCGAGAGTCCTCTGAGGCAGAGCTGCGAGGCCTTGCGGGTTTCCCGTCTAGCGGTTGTTCGGGTGCGGGCGGCTCAGCGCTCGGGCTCGGGTTCTGGGGCGGAGGGCTCCGCGCCGGCGGCTGGCGCGGCGTCGCGCAGTCCAAGCTCTTTCATCTTCGACTGGAGGCTGCGTCGCGAGATTCCAAGGAGTCGGGCCGAACGGGTCACGTTGGTGTCGGTCTGCCCCAGCGCTTCACGAATGAGGGCCTCTTCCACGAGGCGTGAGCCAGCCTTCACCGCCTCCTTGAGGTCGAGCCCAAGGCTGGACAGTGGCAGCCGAATATGCCGCACGCCGCCCCCAGTGCGCTGATCCTCCATCGCGGAGTCGTCCCCCTCGAGATCATGGAAGTTGTCTGGCAGATCGTCCCGCGCGATCACGTCCTGGGAGGCGAAGAGCACCATTCTCTCCACAAGATTTTCAAGCTCCCGGATATTGCCCGGCCACGCGTAGCCTCGGAGTGCTGCGAGGGCGTCATCCGAGAAGCCCGAGATCTCCTTCCCGAGGCGCTCATTGCACCGCGCGACAAAATGCTGCACCAGCGGGGCGATGTCCTCGGGTCGGTTGCGCAAGGCGGGGAGCTCCACTGGCACCACGTTGAGTCGGTAGAAGAGGTCCTCTCGGAACCGCTTCGCTTCGATCTCCGTCTTGAGGTCTCGATTGGTCGCGGCGATGAGTCGAACGTCGACACGCCGGGTTTTGACGCCGCCCACCCGCTCGAACGCGGACTCCTGGATCGCACGCAGGAGCTTGACTTGAATCTCAAGTGGAACTTCGCTGATCTCGTCGAGGAACAAGGTGCCCGAATCGGCGAGTTCAAATCGCCCGGGTCGATTGGCGACGGCTCCGGTGAAGGCGCCGCGCTCGTGCCCGAAGAGCTCTGACTCCACGAGCCCCGCGGGGATGGCCGCGCAGTTGACCGAGATAAAGGGTCGATCGGTCCGCGGCGAACCGAGGTGCAGCGCGCGAGCGACGAGCTCTTTGCCGGTGCCGCTCTCGCCGACGATCATGACGGTCGAGGGGCTGGCGGCGACGGTGCGGACGGTTTCTCGCACGCTCCGCATGGCCTCTGACTCACCGACCATACCGACCGCTTTGCAGGGGTCGTCGGCGTCGTCTTGGCTGCGGCGCAGGCTCGGCCCGCGTCGCGCACGGGTGGCGGCTGCTTTGGCCACAACCTGATGGATCTGCTCCCGATCGAAGGGCTTCTCAAGGAAATCGAAGGCCCCAGACTTCACCGCTTCGACGGCCGTATCTAGCGATCCGTGCGCAGTGAGGATAATGACCGGAAGGTTCGGCTCTTCGCGACTGAGCGCGCGCAACAACTCCATGCCGTTCATATTCGGCATGCGAAGATCGCTGATGACGACGTCGAAGGTGTCCGCGGGCGCGGAGCGGACACGGGTCAGCGCCGCCTCCCCATCATTCTCAACGTGCACAGCGAAGCCTTGCTGGATCAGCAGCGCGCTGAGGACCTTGCGTAGGTTTGGCTCGTCGTCTACGAGCAGGACTCGGTATTTTGACTCGTTCACGGGGACTTAGGCTCCAGGGGAGTGTCGGGGCTGGACTCGGCCGCGTCAACGTCCACGGGCAGAATAACGGTGAAAGACGCGCCGCCCTCCGCATTATTGCCGACTTCGAAGACGCCGCGGTGATTCTCCACAATTCTCTGGCTGATCGGCAGCCCGAGTCCCGTGCCCCCGCTTTTGGTGGTGTGGAAGGGGACGAAGAGGTTGGTGATGGTCTGATTCGAGAGCCCCGGTCCGTTGTCGCGGACCGAAATGGCGATGGCGTCGCCACTCGGGAGTCCCCGCGGACGGAGACGGGCGTCGAGGACGACGGTCGGGGGATTTTCGGGTTCTCCGGGGACCAAGAAGATCGCATCAAGCGCGTTGAGGACCAGGTTGTGGAAGACCTGCTGGAGCGCGTCGGCGTCCCCTTGCACACGCGGAAGATCCTTTCCAAATTCGGCGCGCACCACATCCTCGTGTTCGGCGGGGACGAGGCGCATGGTGGCGGTGAGGACGAGGGTGATGTCGACCGGGTCAAGCTCGCCTTTGTAGGGCCTCGAATAGGTCAAGAATTGAGTCACGACCCGGTTGAGGCGATCCACCTCCTCGACGATGACGCCGAGGAACTCCGCGGTGGTGGGGTTCATATTCTTCATGTCGGGCTGGACGATTTGAACGGCACCCTTGATGGCTCCCAAGGGGTTGCGGATCTCGTGGGCCAAGCCTGCGGCCATCTCTCCGAGGGCTGCGAGCCGATCTCGCTCTTTGCGCTTCTCGTACACCGCCGAGTTTTGCAGCGTGATGGCGGCCTGGATCGCGAGAGACTGGAACAAGTCGACCTCCTCGCGGGCGAAGGGCTCGAGCAGCCGCTCATCATCCACGAAGAGCGCACCGAGTACCTCGGGTTCCTCGTGACGTTGGTCGAGTCGCCCGAGGATGGGCACGGCCAAACTCGCGCCAAGCTCGCCCATGGTCTCGATGGCCTGGGCCAACTCTGCGTTGGTCTCGCGATCAGAGCGTTCCTGATCGCGCTGGAGCACATCGCGGAGCAGGGCGCCCCGCCGACGCATGAGTTCAAGCAAGGGCCGGCGCGTGGCGAAATCGAGGCGGCGGACGGGGGTGTCTTCAATTTCACCGCGCAGCGAGAGATAGGCACCGCGAGGGTCTAGCAAGAACAAGCTCGCGTGGGTGACTCGGTTGGAGTCGCGGAGGGCATCCACCACGGCCTGCACCATCTCGTTGGGATCGATCACGTTGAGCAGCTGCGCGCGCAGAGAGATCACCACGGATCTCAAGGCAGAGCGATCACGAAAGAGCAGCGTCTCGATCCGTGATTCAACGGCGGTCCGCACTGGCTCAAGCAAGACGATCACGGCGTAGGAAGCCACGGTCACGTTGAAAAACAGGAGCGACCGGCTCGCGCCGGGCTGCAGCGGGATCCAGATTAGCAAGAGCGCGAAGACAGAGGTGGCTCCAATCACGAGGAGGCCGAGGGTGGCGATGCGGGCGATGACCTCTGGCAGCTCAAGCAGGCGGTCGCGCTGGATGGTCTGCGCGACGAAGTACAAGTAGACCGCCGTGATGATGGGCCCCACGGCTGGGATGAGTGGGCTGCCGAGTGTCAGCGCGATGAGGCTCGCGAAGAACAGGTACCGGAGGCGTGGCGCGAGCGTGGTCCCCTCGGCGGCGGCGGCGGCGCGCCACATCTGCCGCCCCACGAGCAGGAGGCCCACGATGACGTAGAGGTTGAGGCCCCATGAGACGTAGCGCCAAATATCCGGGTCGACTTCACCGAGTCCGAAGGGCGCGATCTTAAAGATGACCAGCAAGCCCGCCGTTTGCGCGAAGAGCAGCGCGAGGAGGAGGCTCGTGCGAAGTCGCCCCGTCCGGTTGACGCCGGGTGCCACGGGAATCAGCGAGCTAAAGCAGCGGTCTGCGGACCACGGGAGCACGAGGCTGACGGTTTGGGCGATCCAGGAGAAGAACTCGTTCCCACCGCCAAAGGCGGCGAAGAAACTCGCGAGGTGATAAAGACCGAGGTTGAAGCAAAACACCCCGTAGAGCACAAAATCGTCCCGTTTGCGGTCGCGGAGGACGACCGAGGAACCAATGGCGAAGGCCACGGTCGCCGCGAGCAAGGATGGCAGGGTGGCGGTGAGACTCTCCACTCCCGGAGAGTGTACCGCTGACTCTGGATGCGCCGAGCGTGAAAAGGTATACTTTCCGCATGGCAGGTCCTCAAAAGATCGACAACGAGCCTCGCGCCCAGTCCCTCGCGCGCGCCATCGCCTCCGACATTCAATTGTACAACAAGGCGAAGATCGAGGAAGGGCTCACGAACGACACATTTTTTGACCTCCTGTCCGAGGAGATCGCGGAGGGACGCGACCTCTTTCGTTCGCGCGTGACCCCGGAGATCTTCCGCCGTAACTTCTTTGATCGGGCCATCGTCGATCGGGTGATCAAGCCCGGGGCGTCGATGGAAACAAAGATCTGGTAGGCG
>CALKDV010000352.1 GCA_938084085.1 uncultured Nannocystaceae bacterium | reverse complement strand
CCATCCGCGCGTCCAGTTCCAGGTCAATCGCGCTCCCCACAGCCCCACGAGGGCCAACACGAGCCATTGTCGGTGGGTATTGCCCGCGAGCGCCTCCGGGGTCGTCATCCACCAGCCCACCAGGGCCGGCGGCACCACGCTCCAATAAGGATCGTACACGCTCGAGTTGTTGACGACGAAGGACACGACAAAGATGACGAGGGTCGCGACCACATCGGCAACCAGGGCTTGCGCGATCGGGTGGAGATCTCCTGTCCACACCAACGAACCCCACGCCGCCGCTAGCGCGCCCACGTAGGCCAACAAAACGACGCCGAAACTGCCTGCGCGGCCAGGCCTCACCCCCCTCACCCTCTTCGACTCTTGCTCCATACCCCCGTTCTAGCGGGTTCCGCAAAAACCGCAAAGATACCGCCGTGGAGCCCGGCTCACGAGCATCTGCACGTCGCCTCCGCGCGCCCCGGTCCCGTAGCCGCACCGCATCGAGTGAGGTATCGTCCCGAGACCAGGCGCCCACGAGGGCGACCAAATCGCAATGCCCGACGACAAGCCAGAGCCCCGCCGACTCAACGTTGCCCAACCCCACGCCGAGGACGTGCGCACCCTCCCGCCGCTGGGCGAGAGCTTCCCGTCGTCAGCAAAGACAACGGTGAGCGAGCTTGAGGTCCCCGTTCGGAGGATCACCCTCACCGACGGGGAGACGCTCGACGTGTACGACACCTCGGGACCGCAAGAGCACGACCCGCGCGCGGGGGTTCCCAAGCGGCGGCAGCCGTGGATCGACGCCCGCCTGGCCGACAGCGACGGCAACCTGTCCCAGATGCACTACGCGCGCCGCGGAATCATCACGGAGGAGATGCGCTTTGTCGCCATCCGGGAAGGCGTGGAGCCCGATTTCGTCCGCACGGAGATCGCCGAAGGCCGCGCGATCATCCCCGCGAATATCTACCACCCCGAGATCGAGCCCATGATCATCGGCCGGAACTTCTTGGTGAAGATCAACGCCAACATCGGGAACTCCGCGGTGAGCTCCTCCATCGAGGAAGAGGTGGAGAAACTCCAGTGGGCGACACGGTGGGGTGCGGACACGGTGATGGATCTCTCCACAGGGCCGAATATCCACGCGACGCGAGAGTGGGTCGTCCGCAACAGCGCGGTGCCGATCGGGACGGTCCCGATCTATCAGTGCCTCGAGAAGGTTAAGGGCAAGGTGGAAGACCTCTCCATCGAGCTGTTCCTAGAGACGCTCGAAGAGCAAGCCAAGCAAGGTGTGGACTACTTCACAATCCACGCCGGTGTGCTGCTGCGCTACATCCCGCTCACGGCCAAGCGCGTCACCGGAATCGTCTCACGCGGCGGTTCGATCATGGCCAAGTGGTGCCTCGCGCATCACCAAGAGAACTTCCTCTACACCCACTTTGAGCGCATCTGCGAGCTGATGAAACGCTACGACGTCTCCTTCTCCCTCGGCGACGGGCTTCGCCCCGGGTGCATCGCAGACGCGAACGACGAGGCGCAGTTCTCGGAGCTCCGAACGCTCGGAGAGCTCACCAAGATCGCGTGGAAGCACGACGTGCAGGTGATGATCGAGGGTCCTGGTCACGTGCCCATGCACCTCATCAAAGAGAATATGGACGAGCAGCTCGCTCACTGCCATGAGGCCCCATTTTATACGCTTGGACCGCTCACGACAGACATCGCGCCTGGATATGACCACATCACCTCGGCCATCGGCGCCGCGATGATCGGGTCCTTTGGCACCGCCATGCTCTGCTACGTGACGCCCAAAGAGCACCTCGGACTTCCCGATCGGGACGACGTCAAACAGGGGGTCATCACCTACAAGATCGCGGCGCACGCGGCCGACCTCGCCAAGGGGCACCCCGGGGCGCAACGACGCGACGACCTCCTCAGCAAGGCTCGCTTCGAGTTCCGTTGGTACGACCAGTTCAACCTCTCACTCGACCCCACGACCGCGCGGAACTTCCACGACGAGACACTCCCAGCGGAGCCGGCGAAGACCGCCCACTTCTGCTCCATGTGTGGACCACACTTTTGTTCCATGAAGCTCACCCAGGACGTGCGGGAGATGGACGACGAGCCCGCCAAAACTCAAGACGCGACCGACGGGATGAAGGCGAAGGCCGAAGAGTTCCGCGCCAAGGGCGGCGAGATCTACCACCAAGCAGACGCCGCGACCGACCCCGCCGAATAGACCGGCGGCGCGGATACGTCGGGCCCGCAGTCGCGGCGCACCTCACGAGAAGACGTCGTCGCGGCCGGCGTCAGATGCCCCAGAACATCCCAACGATGGACGCGGAGAGGCATGACGCGAGGGCGCCCGCGAGCATGGCCCGCATGCCCAGTTTGGACAAGTCCGTGAGCCGCTCGGGCGCCATTCCTCCGATACCACCGAGCTGAATCCCAATGCTCGCGAAGTTCGCGAAGCCACAGAGCGCGAAGGAGGCCATCACCACGGTTCGCTCCGAGAGCTGCTCTGGGCTGTCGCGAACGATGTCGCCGAGGTGTTGGTAGGCGATGAATTCCGTGAGCGCGAGTTTCTCCCCCAAGAGCTGTCCCACCAGGCCCACTTCACCCCACGGCACTCCCATCACGGCGGCGATGGGCGCGAACAGTACGGACAACACGTCGGAGATTCCGATGGCGCGCGAGGTCACCCCCTCGGCGCAGCCGTAGCCCAAGCTCAAGCCCGCGTCGCCGCAGAACCTCGCGGGGAGCGCTCCGAGCATCCAGTCGAACATCCACACCATGGCGACCATCGCGATCAGCATGGCGGCCACGTTGATGGCGAGCTTCACACCGTCCGCCGCGCCGATGGCGAGCGCCTCGACGAGGTTGCTCGCGGGCGATTTCGGCATCTCGTCGATCTTCCCAGCCGTCACCGGCTCCCCCGTCTCCGGTACCACCACCTTCGCCAGCGCCAAGGCACCCGGCGCCGCCATGATCGAGGCCATCACCAGGTGACCAGCAATGTTGGGCACGTCTCGCAGAAACGAGACGTAGGCACCCATGACGCCGCCCGCCACAGTGGCGAACCCGCAGGTCATAATGGCGTTGAGCTCAGAGCGGGTCATCTTCCCGATGAACGGGCGCACCAAGAGTGGCGCCTCGGTCTGGCCCAAGAAAATATTGCCCGCGGCAGAGAGGCTCTCCGCGCCGGAGGTTCCGATGGTCCGAACCATCACCGCAGCGATGACCTTGACCAGCAACTGCATCACCCCGAGGTAGTACAGCAAGGCGGTGAGCGCTGAGAAAAAGATGATAGTGGGGAGCACCGTGAACGCGATGTTCTGGAGCGGGGCAGAGATCCCCGTCGCCATCACCATCGCGCCATCCTCGCCCCCAAACTGGTGCGGCACAAAAGAACCGAACACGAACTCCGCCCCAAGATTGGAGAAGTCCAGGAGCCGGTTCACCCCGGCATCTACGACGCTATAAAACCATCCGGAGATCGTCGGGTTCAAGACGAGCAAGCCCAACGAGGCCTGCAGGCCGATGCCGAGCATCACCGGGCGCCAACGCACGGCCTTACGATCGACCGACATGAGCCAGGCGAGCCCCAATATGGCGAAGATCCCGATGAAGGACGTGAGGCGGAGGGTGATGGGCGTAGATTCGGCGATCATGAGCTACTCGGTGGTGAGGAGGCCGATCTCTCGGAGCCGCTCCTCGAGATACTCTTGCGATGTAATCGGGACCGGGAACTTATTCGGACGATCCGCGCCCACACAACCCGGGAGCGTCTCAATAGAGAACTGGGGGTTGAAGTGCAAAAAGTAGGGCATGGAGAAGCGCGAGCGGAGGCTCCAGGGCTCCGGCGGATTGACCACGCGGTGCGTGGTGGACACGAGCTCCTTGTTGGTCAGACGCTGCAGCATGTCGCCCACATTGCACACGATGGTGTCCTTGAGGGTCGTCACGGGGACCCACCCTCCATCGCGCGTAAGCACCTCAAGGCCGGGCTCGTGTGACCCCACAAGGAGAGTGATCACGTTGATGTCTTCGTGGGCGGCCGCGCGGACACCCACCTGACCTGAGAGCGGCGGATAGTGCAACGGCCGCATGATCGTATCCGAGGCCTCAACCTTGTCGGCGAAGTACTCTACGGGAAGCTCGAGGTGCATGGCGACCAAGGTGAGGAGTTTGTCCCCAGCTCGGCGGAGCGACGCATAAAGGTCGAGCATCGCAGCGCGAAATTCGGGCACCTCCTCCGGCCAGGCGTTGGGCAGCATCCCCTCGTAGGCGACGGGCTCGGGCCCGACGTGCCAAAACTCCTTGAGATCAGCGACGTCCTGGTCTTTGGCCTTCTCGATCCCGAAGGCCGTGTAGCCCCGCCCTCCCCCCGACCCGGGGACCTCGTACCGCCTCTTGGTCTCCACGGGGAGTTCAAAGACCCTCCGCGTCATCTCGTAGGCGCGGTCCCGAACCTCGTCGCTGATGCCGTGTCCTTGAACTCCCACGAAGCCGATCTCACGGAAGGCCTGCCCGAGCTCGTCGCTCAGGCCTTGTCGAGCGCTGTCGCCGCTGTCGAAGCGCTCCAGCGATATCACCGGGATCCCTACACTGCCTTGAGCGTTCGTCATCTCTGTGCGCATCATACCGAGGTCCAGCGCCCGCGACAGCACCATCCGCGCCAATGCGGAAGATCCGCGACGAGTTTGCACCTAGACTGGCCGGAAAGCCGTTCCCCCGCTAGGCTCCCGCGCGTTGGCTACGTTCCCACTCCTCCTCGGGCTCAGCGCGGCCCTCGCCACCGCGCCTGCGCCGAAGACCGTCTTCGCGAGTCGCAGCGACGCGCCTGTGGTCATCGATGGACGGGCAGACGACGCCGTCTGGTCAAGCGCGGAAACGCGCAGCGATTTTACAGAGCGTACGCCGGACCTCGGCGCCACGCCCCGGCTGAAGGTGAGCTTTCAGGTCGCCTTCGACGATCTTAACCTCTACGTCCTCATTCGTCACGAGGGACTCGACCGTCCGGTCCGTGTACGGTCACTGCGTCGAGACTCGTGGGGTGTCTTCACGGGGGACTGGACCTCCGTAAAGATTGATCCACTGCACGACCGCAGGACCAGCTACAGCTTCATCACCAACCCCGACGGTGTCCAAGTCGACGTGCTCGGGCTCGATGATGGGCGCGTGCGGCTGCGTCAGTGGGACTCCGTGTGGCGCGCGGAGACCCAAATCCTCGACGATGGATGGCAAGCGGAAATCGCGATCCCGCTCTACGTCCTGGGGCTGCGGCCCGGGGAGGACCCTGTCATGGGCTTCAACATCACCGTCGGAGATCCCGCCCGCGCCGCGGATATCGACTGGTCCTTGATCCCCCCTCAGCTCGGTGGGCTCTCCTCGAGCGCCCACGGGGACCTGAAGGGGCTCAACGACCTCACCACGAGCAAGGCCCTCGAGGTCATCCCGTTCGTGACCGCCCGCAGCGACTTCTCACGAAAGTTCACCGTCGATCCGAGGCGTCAAGCCAACCTAAGCGGCGGCGGAGACATGCGCCTGCAAATCTCTCCCGGAGGCTACCTCGAAGCCACCTTGCTGACCGACTTCGCGCAGGTGGAGGCCGACGAGGTCCAGGTGGCGCGAGACAGGTTCCCGCTCTTCTTTCCAGAACGTCGCCCCTTCTTTCTCAACGGCTTGGACGTCGTCAACTTCGGGCGCGAGCGGGAGGCGCAGCTTTTCTTCTCCCGTCGGATCGGACTCGACGCGGGCCAACCCGTGCCCATCGCCAGTGGACTCAAGGCCTACGGACGATCGGATACGGTGTCCTACGCCCTGCTGAATGTGCAGACCCTGCGTCGCTTCGCGAACCCGGACATTGAAGGAGACACCGGCACCCCCGCGGAGAACATCACCGTGACCCGGGTGCGGGCGCAGGTCACCCCTAAGATGGCGGTCGGCGGGCTCGCCATGGGCAAAACCACCACCGCGAGCAATGACACCTCCCACGTGGCCGCGGGCCTCGACGCGGAGCTGCGGCTCCTTCAAAGCAAGCTGCGACTGT
>CALKDV010000351.1 GCA_938084085.1 uncultured Nannocystaceae bacterium | reverse complement strand
GCCTCGGCCACGGCAGCGACGAATTGATGGCCGTCACTGCGCGCGCCCGCGCAGGCGATGAACACATCACCGCGGCCCACCTGCCTCGAGTCTGACCGGAGCGCGCGCGTCGGCGTCGACGGCTCACATCCGACAAAGACCGGCTCGGCCGTCGGCGGCAGTCCCTGCAGCAAAGTCGCGAGCGTCGTGGTCACGATGTGCATTGTATCGCCAAAACGCGTCGCGCGTACGCGGGAAGGACGGTGGCGTAGACGGGGTGGGTGGTGGTCGCCGGCCGTGGCATCATCGAGGCGATGGATCCCGAGGAGCTACGGCGCGAAGGTGTTCGCTTCATTGAATGGTTGGCCGATTTTCACGAGCGGGTGGAGTCGCTCCCCGTACGCAGTCAAAACCGCCCCGGAGATGTCCGGGCGCAGCTGCCCCAGTCAGCCCCTCAAGATCCAGAGTCCTACGCAGAGATTCTTTCGGACGTTGAGCGGATCATCGAGCCGGGGCTCACACATTGGCAGTCGCCCAATTTTTTCGCCTATTTCCCGGCGAATATATCGGCGGCGTCCGTGTTTGGAGAGCTGATGAGCGCGGGCTTCGGGGTCCAAGGGATGCTGTGGACGACCAGCCCCTCCTGCACAGAGTTGGAGACGCACATGCTCGACTGGATGCAGGACGCGCTGGGCCTTCCCGTGCACTTCAATTCCAAAGGCGAGGGGGGCGGCGTCATTCAAGACTCCGCGAGCAGCGCCACGCTTTGCGCGATGCTGGCGGCCCGCGAGCGCGCCACGGAGGGGGAGAGCAACATCCGGGGGCTGTTTGGCGGAGCCCCGCTGGTGGCCTACGGTACCGAGCACGCCCATTCTTCGCTTGAGAAGGCGGCGCGGATTTGCGGCGTGGGGAGTTCGCAGCTTCACTTGATTGAGGTGGACGACCAACTCGCCATGCGACCCGAGGAATTGGATCGAAGGATCCGTGAGGACATTGAGGCCGGCCTGAGACCGTTCTTTGTGAACGCCGTGGTCGGGACCACGTCCACCAACGCCATCGATCCGCTCCCCGGCGTCGCGCAGGTGTGTCGAGCGCACGGCGTCTGGCTCCACGTGGACGCCGCCATGAGCGGCATCGCCGCCCTGTGTCCGGAGTTTCGGAAGATCCACGACGGGGTCGAGGGCGCCGACAGCTACACGGTGAATGCCCACAAGTGGATGCTGACCAACTTTGACTGCAACCTGTTTTGGGTGCGGTCGCGGGCTGCGCTGACCGGGGCGCTCGGCTTGCTGCCGGAGTACCTCAATAACCGGGCCAGCGCGAGCGGCGAGGTCATCGACTACCGGGACTGGCAGATACCTCTGGGGCGAAGATTTCGGGCGCTCAAGCTGTGGTTCGTCTTGCGGCGGTTCGGACTTCAAGGCTTGCAAGCCTTGGTGCGCGGTCATGTGGCGCTGGCGATGGAGTTTGCGGGCTGGGTGACCGCCCATCCCGATTTCGAGTTGAGCTTCGCGGTGCCCCTCAATCTCGTCTGCTTTCGTCACCTCGACTCGGACGACTTCAACCAGCGCTTGCTGGAGAGGGTCAATGACAGCGGGAAGCTGTATCTCACACACACCAAGATTGACGGCGTGATGCTCTTGCGGATGTCCATCGGCGGCGCCAATACAAACAGGGCGCACGTGGAGCGCGCGTGGTCTGTGCTTGTGGCGACCGCCTCGGAGTTGCGGGCGGCCGACGAGGGTGCCTGATCTTGCGGCGCGACTAATTTCGTGCGCGTCGAGCCCACGCAGGCTTGCGCAGGGAATTAAGCGCCGCGTCGAGCTGCGGGGCGGACCGTTCGATGAGGGTGAGCATGGCCTGGGCGAGCGTCGCCGGATCGACGTCGTTGGGGCGCACCGCGAGGCGGCCACGATTTTTGGACCAGGTCGGGTCCCATACCACGGTCGCCGCGGGAAAAATGTCGGAGAGCTCTTCGGTGAGGGGGATCAACACATTCGCGAGCGGGCGCACGAAATCGTTTTCAAGATTGATCGCGAGGGCGTTGGTGCCGTTGTCCTCCACGAACGCGTAGTGCAGATGCCTGGGCCAGCCGTCGCGCGCGAGGCAGGCGCATCGCCCATCGTCGAAGACACGGAGCTGCTCGGGCTTGCGCTCCAGCACGGCGGCGAGGGCGGCGAGGGTCCGTTGGTGTACCCGGTGCGTGGCGTCGTCCGATGGGGAAGCATCCATTGGGGCCGAAGATGGCAGCGAAGATGGGCGTGAAGACGGGGGCGAGGGCGGGCTCGAGGTGGGGGCCTCGCCTGTGGTCGTCACGCGCGCGGCTCGAGTGTAGCGACTTGGTGGCGGAGGTGGTGTATCTCGTGGGACGGGATCTTCCGCTGCGGGGCAGTTTTGTTCTGGAGGGAGGCCGCCCATGATGACTCTCGGTACGATCACGTGGGTGTCGTTGTCGTCGAAGAATCTAGTGATCTCGATGAGTCGGATGCGAATGGGCGTGACCTCATGGAGGAAGCGCAGGCTGTTGGAGAGCGTGTCGGAGCACTCGTCCATAGCGACCAAAAAGTTGATGCTGCGGCGCTCAAGGGCCTGCGAGCATCTCGAGCGTAGCTCCACAGCGGTGTCTTGAGTGGCGCTCGCTTGCTGCTCGATCGCGCGAAATAGCTGTCCGTCGGCGAGGTGGTCGAGATCCGAGATGCTGCACGAGGCCAAGGCCGCGCTCGACGCGACGATTTGACCCGACAAGGTGTGCGATGACTGTTCGCGTGCGAGCGCGCTCAAGATGAAGGTGAGCGTGCCCTCGCTCGAGAGCGCGAGCGCGCCCAACGAGCCCACGCCCGGGAGGACAAACATCTTCTTGATCATCCGGAAGCTCGTCTCGCCTTCGGAGAAAACGGTGTCGGGATAGTCGAGGCAACAGTCCCCAAGCTCGACCGCCGTTTGAAATCGCGCAGGCCGAAGCCGCTGAATTCGGGCTGCTTGTCCGAGATTTCCCACCTGGGCCTATCCTACGAACTGCGCCGAGATCCCTCGACTTTCTCGCGATTTTTTCAATTGATGACGTCTTACTAAACCCGTCAGCCGAAGTAATGCTCCATGTGTCTCACTTTGGATCGCTGAGTCGAAACAGCCGGCGTCGTCGCCTTCGATTTCGTGGGGGTCGTGGGGCGCGTCCGGCCAACCAGAGTCCGAGTCCGACCGCAGCAAGACTGATCAGGCCAGTGACCGCTCCCCACATCCAGTACGGACCGACGAGCGAACTGGCGATGACCGCTACGTCGGAGGGCATGGTCCCCGAGCCTGTGGTGGCGACATCTGTGAAGAGATAGTCGGCGCGAGAGAGCACCGACAAGGCGAGCTGTGTCGCGAAGAAAGCTGTGGCGCCTTGCGCTTGGGACGGTGTGGCCTTGCGAACGATCCACGCCGCGAGCGCGAGGAGCATGGCGGCGAAGATGAACGTAGTGAGGCCGCGGAGGACTGTGATTCCCAAGAGGAGGAGGGTCACGGCGACCACCGCCCACGCCGCCCTGGACCACGAGCTCTTCCGCGCCGCCAAAAATCCCAGCGCCGAAGCGAAGGAGGGTCCGACCAGTCCTCCCATGGCGATGGCGGCTTGAGCGAGACGCCCCGGCGCGCCGGTGTGTTGCGCGACGCCCGAAGCGTCCGGGAACACTCGCAAGCTTTGGAAGTCTGCGCCGACCAGGGTGGCGACGAGACCGTGCCCAAGCTCATGAACAAAAGAGCTCAGCAAGATGAGCGGCCACGCCAGGAGGCGACCGAAGGGGATGGTGTACAAGACAACGGTGGCGAATGCGCTCCACGCTAGCCACCGGCGGACGTCGCGATGGGGTGCGCTGCGTGTGCCAGAGTGCGTCATTGCCACCAGGATGTACCTCCGGGTGCCCGCGCGCATTCCCAGGGACGGCTCACGAGCTGTACCCACGCATCAGGCCAGATTTTGATGGATCGCCGCGTGCGGGGGGGGGCGGCGCCGAGGGCGCGAGACGGTTGGATCGCGTGGGAGGAGCGTGGTAAGTCCGCGTCACCAAGGAA
Source organism: uncultured Nannocystaceae bacterium (assembly GCA_938084085.1). Classification (GTDB taxonomy): domain Bacteria; phylum Myxococcota_A; class Polyangia; order Nannocystales; family Nannocystaceae; genus JAAZXR01. The sequence continues at coordinate 97 of CALKDV010000351.1, read as the reverse complement.
CCGAGCATGGCCAATCCTACCGCAGTATTTGAAACTTCCGAGGGCACCTTCAAGGCCGAGATTTTCTCGTCCGAGATGCCCATCACCGCCACCAACT
>CALKDV010000350.1 GCA_938084085.1 uncultured Nannocystaceae bacterium | reverse complement strand
CGCAGGATGCGGCCGCGCGGACAAAGACGAGCAAGGCTCCTCAAAGGCGCGGGTGAGTCGCCGAATCGCACGGCGGAGCGCTCGGTGATTTGGTGCGCGCTGCTGCGACTGTCGCATCAAGGCGATCAGCTCGCATCGCAGCCTTGGATCGCGAAGGGCGGGGGAGTTTGAACGCGCGATAGCCACCAGCGGATCGGGGGAGGTTCGCGCGTAGGAGGGGATCTGGAGCCACAAAGTGACGGCGATGTCGGCCAGCGGAGTGCCGCTCAACATGACCGCGAGTTCGGCGACGATCGCGGGGTGCATAGGGTTCTCCATGGCGCGGACCACGTCCACGCGGGCGGCCTCGTAGGCCCGGCGCGCCACGTGCCCCCGGACCCGAACCATGGCCTGCCATCCGGGGCGCTGAGCGACGGCGATGGCAGCCTCCAGCTCGCCACGCTCCTCCGCGCAATACCTCGCCGGGGCATCGATGAGCTTCGCGCGATGACGATCGATCCGCAGCACACACTGGGGATCTGATCGGTGCGACAGGCCCAGGGCGTGCCCGAGCTCATGCAGCACAAGATGGGCGATCATCGCGGCGTCATCTTTTGCGGGAGAGCTCCAGCCCGCCAGCGAGATGATCGCGGTGGCGTCTGTGAGGCTCGCGTATCCAAACACGTGTCCCTCGAGCCGCGACTCGAGCGTCCGCATCGTTAGACGAATGACGATGCGGGGCGCGGTCGTGGGTGCGGCCCGGAGGCCCGCGACGGCGTGGCGAGCGTCGATAGGCGTGGGGGACCTGGGGATTGTGTCGACCTGACTCGGCTCGTTGGTCGGCGCGCACGGCAACAGGGCCTCGGCGCGGACGACCTCGCAGATCTGCTGCACCCGAGCGGGGGGTACGTCGGGATCGACCTGCAGCGCGACCAACGGGCGCGCGTTGGGGACGCGGTCGAGGGAGATCTTGGTCTCTGGGAGGCTGGGCGGGGGCGTCGGGGCGCTCTGAACGGCGGGTGGAGCGCCGCATCCGACCACGATTTCTGCGGTCAAGAGCAGCGACGCGAGGACCTTCGCGGCAGGTCCAGCACCGATCGCCACCGGTGGATCACTCGGTGGAGGGGTTCGGACCTGGATGGCGGCGTCCGCGTGTTGGTGGACCTTCCGCGCGGGGGAGGCCGAATCCCGAGGGGAGGCGACGCGCATGGTTCTTCTTTACACGAGGTCCGTTTTCGTGGTCTGAGAGAACTGCATGGGCGAGCCTCCTTCGGACCGATCGCGGCAATCGCGCGAAACTCGCGGCGATCGTTGGACCATTGGTGAGTTGTTGAACTGGACCACGGCGCGTCTCGAAGAACTCGGGGTGACAGAGGCGCGCACCGACGCGCAACATCTCCTCGCACATGCGCTCGGTTGCTCTCGAATGGACCTTTACGTGCGGTTTCATGAGCTTTTGTCTCCCGCCCAGCGAGCTGGTTTCCGGGAATTGGTCAAGCGAAGGTTGGCGCGCGAGCCCGTGGCCTCCATTGAAGGGAAGCGGGGATTCCATGCCCTCGACCTTGAGCTCGCGGTGGATACGCGAGCCCTGATTCCCCGGGCTGATACGGAGATCTTGGTGGATTGGGTGCTCGAGACGACGCCCGCCGACGCGCCTCGACGGGTCGTGGATGTGGGCACAGGCTCTGGAGCGCTGGCGCTGTCCCTGAAACACAGTCGGCCGCAGTGGTTGGTGACCGCATGTGATGTCTCGGCAGAGGCGCTGGCGTTGGCCAAGGAGAACGCGGTCCTGCACGCCCTCGAAGTGGAGTTTGTGGAGTCTGACCTGCTCGCGAACGTGGCCGGGCCTGACGGGGGCTGGGAGCTGATCGTCGCGAACCTGCCGTACATTCCATCGGAAGACATCGAGACGCTTGCGCCGGAGGTTCGGTCGTACGAACCCCGTTTGGCGCTCGATGGCGGAGAGGACGGCCTGGATCTCATTCGAAGGCTTGTGGCTCAAACGCTTCGAGAGGGGATCTTCGCGCCGAGCGGGGTCCTCTACCTTGAGTTCGGGATCCATCAGTCAACGGCGGTGACAACGCTCGCACTCGAGGCGGGCTTGGCGTGCGAACTGCGGGACGATTTGGGAGGGATTCCTCGGGTGGCGCGCTTGACCCGATAAAGGCGAGAAATTGGGATTTTTGGCTGCCCGCGCCCATGGTTGAGGCATGTGGAATCCGCGAAACATGGTTGGGCCCCTCGCGTTGAGCATCATGGCCACAGGTCTTGGAGGCTGCGCGACGATGAACGGTCTCTCGGACAAATTCGATATCGCATCGCGCAGCTACAACCGCGCGTTGCGATGGGATGATATGGACACCGCGGTGGCCTATCTCCCGCCCGAGAGCGTGCACGGATTTTTGGCGGAACGAGAGATAGGGGAGGATGTCATCAAGATCGTGGATTACGATCGCGTCCGGGTTCAAGTGGATCAAAAGCACGCGCAGGGTTTTGTGCGGGTGATGCTTCAGTGGCACTACGACGATTCCCTCACCGTCGAGACCTGTATGGTCGATCAGATCTGGCAATATCACGACGGTGACTGGGTTCTCGTCGAGGAGTGGCAGATGAAGGGGGACCCGCTGTTCTTGTTCGCCGAGTACGACGAAGAGGATCCCAACGCGCCTCACCCGTACCTCCCTGGGTTGGAGTCATTTCGCGAGACGCGAATGATCGGCCTGTCCGACACAGAGAAGCGCAAACAGATTCGAGAGGCGAAGCGTTCCGCGAAGCAGGAGAACGACTCCAAGGAAGAGCTCTCTTCGTTAAGCGGAGCGGGGCCTTCTGGCGAGGCGTCGTTCGACACACCGATCTCCTCTCGGGTACGGTAGGGGTCCGGCGAAGGCGCGGCTCCGATGATCCGATCTGACGACTCATCTGACAGTCCCGAGCTGTCCAGCTCGATGGACGCAGGAGAAGACTCGAGCGCGTCGAGCTCCGGTGAGCGTTCGATCAACCTGTTGCACGATGTGACCCAACACAGCCGCCGCGCGCTCGCGCTACGGCTCGGTGCCTTGATATTGCTGGTGGTGTCGGTGCTCGCGGCGGGCTGGTGGGTGCGCTCCCGGGGCAGCGATCGGGCGCGCGCAGAGGCGCTCCGCGCTGCGGAAGCGCGTCTGCAGGGAGGATCCCTCGCAGAGCTTCGCGAGGCCGCGGATACCCTCGCGCGGGCCGGCGCTTCGACGGCAGGGGACGCGGATCTCGATCGGGCGGCGCTGGTCATCGACGCTCTGCGTGTCGCGGAGTTTGGTGACGCGCCACCCGAGGGAGCGCAAGAGCTGCGCAGACGCATCGATGAGCGACGTGCGTCTTATGAGTCGCGTCTCGCGGACGCGCTGCTCGCGGCGAGCGAGGGCCGCGTGGTGGAGCTTCGTGAACTCTCAAAACAGCTCGGGACCACCCCGCTTGAGGGAGCCTTTGGCGTCGGTCTTGCGTCGTGGCCTGGCCTCGTTCTAGAGGTGCGAGAGGCGACCTCCAAGAGCGTCACAGACGATATTGACGGGGACGCGGGGGTGGACGCCGCCGACGGCGATCGGCGCCCCATGGCGGTCAAGCGGCTCGAGGTGACCC
>CALKDV010000349.1 GCA_938084085.1 uncultured Nannocystaceae bacterium | reverse complement strand
GATCACACGACGCGGCCCACGGACGCCGTCGCTGTCGGGCTCTCAAGTCCCGCCGCGAGTTGTGCGGTCAAAAGGTCTCGAATCGTCTCATTGGCTGCATCCACGGCTTCTTGTGGAGGCGCCTCCATCGACATCAACGCGTCGTGCTCATACCTCGCCTGCTCGATCAGCACCGTGTGCCCGGGCTGCAAGGACAAGATTGGCCACGCGCAGCGCTCGACGGCGCCCTCATCGTTCGCCTCGAGTCGCCAGCGATTGGTGAGCAAAAATCGATCGTGACCTTCAATCGCCGCGCACAAGGTGGCCCCGAGATACCGAGAGATACCCTCTCGACTCTGCAAGAGGCGCTCTTGCACTTTAAATGCGTCCAGGCGCGCGCGCCGGTCTTGCGCCGGGTATCGCTCGTCACCGCGGCGGAACGCCAGCCACGACAAGAACTCGTGATTGTGACGCCAGGCCAACCGCTGAGCCTCGATTTCTGCGACGAACTTTCCGACCTTGCTGCCGTGCCGCTTCTTGAGCTGCACGCCCATCTCAGTCATCAACTGGCGCATCTGCCGACCGAAGGAAGAGATGCTGACACCGCTGGTCTGCTCGTCGACACAGTTCACCGCCATCCCGACGGCGAGGCCAAGGTGCGCGGCCAGCTGAATATTCGAACCGATGATCTCCAGGTACAAATCGGGGAGCACCTGCTTGAGTTCTTCCTCGTCCAGACCGTCGGCCTGGGTGACCGCCCGGCGCTTCGCCTCCGTGAGCGAGTGGCGCAACTCGAGCACTTCTTGATCTGCTTCTGGCTGCGACACATGGCGTTGAAAGATCTCGACGAGTTCGGACATGACTGGAGACTAACAGCGCAGCCCCGGCACATCGAAATACAGGCGTCACAATTATGAAACTGCCTCAACCCGGGACTCTCCACGGGACCACCCGGCGGACGCCACAAAACGAACAGCGTCGAACCCATCCCAAAGAACCCACGTTTCCCTCCATCAAACGCCGCGACCCGGCCGCCGCGACGACCACGAGCCGGGGCCCGGGGGCGCCCTTTCACTTCCGCGGCCGGCCACGATTTCCGCGCCATTCGAAGGAGGTTTTGTGCATTTTAACGTGAGATCTCGCTGAGGAACTGGACACATCGTGGGCAACGACCCAGTCGCCACAACCGCAGTTCGACATCCTTTGACGGAATCCGCCCGCAAACGCGGATTCAACGGCGAATGGGGACATATTCCAGACTCGGCCCGGGGTCCCAGCACGGCATTCGCGCATTCGGCGAAGGCCCGGGGTGCCTAGATCCCTTTGTAGGCCCGTGCTATCGGTCCCGCAGGTGTCCACCATGACCGAAGATCAAGCTTCGCTCCCCTCTCAGCCCGCCCTCAACTTCAACGTCGAAGTGCTCGCCAACCCTTCCCAGGAGACCCTGCGGGAGCTTGCCCTTGAGCACACGCCGCACTGCTTCGTCACCGCCGACGGAAGCATCAACAAGGTCGCGCGCAACAAAGCTCGCATGGCCGCCTTCACGTACATCATCGACCGCAAGGGCGATGGTTCGCGCGCCTACAGTCACAATGTGATCGAGCCCTCGAAGGCCGCGGACCTCATCGCCGCGCAGGCCCGGTACCTCGAAGACAAGGGCAAGTTGATCGAGATTGATGCGTACGTTGGGATGGGGCCTCGCGCCGTGCCCGTGCAGTGGCTCTACACACTTGAGGGCGCCAACATTGCCGGCATGCAGCAGGTGCTGGCCTTCCCCCGCGAGAGCGTCGAGGACTCCGCCACCCTCACCAAGCCATTCGCCCCGGCCTTTCGCTTGATCTACACGCCAAACTTTCGCCCCGCCGACATGCCAGGTCAGCAGGCCATCGTGGTCGATCTCGACAACTACGTCACGTACATCATGGGCCCCGACTACTTTGGCGAGAGCAAGAAGGGCGCGCTCCGGATGCTGTGCGAGTTCATCTACCGTCGCGGCGGGCTCGTCATGCACGCGGGCGCCAAGACCATCGACACAGGATCCGAGAACCTCGTCATGGCGGTGCTCGGTCTGTCTGGAACCGGCAAGACCACGACCACGTTCAGCCAGCAAGGGCGGCTCACGCAGCCCGTGCAAGATGACATGGTCGCGTTGTGGCCCGCGGGCGAGATCTCCATCACAGAAAACGGCTGCTTCGCCAAGACCTTCGGCCTCACCGCCGAGTCCGAGCCCATCATTCACGCGGGGACCTGCTCACGCTCGGCCTGGATCGAGAACTGTTTCGTGGACGCCGACGGAGTGCCTGTCTTTGACAAGGGGTTCTTGACCGCCGACGACGTCGCGCGGCTTCGCGACATCCTCATCGACACCGGCGCGGATGAGACCAACGTCGACGCCTACATTCGGGGCGACGTCAGCAGCGACGACGTCTCGGACAACAACGGGGTGCCCAACGACGGCTGGGACTTCACCACGTGGAGCGAGAACGGACGCTCGATCATCCCGATGTCCTCCGTGGAGGGCGCCGCAGACTTCCGCAGCCTCCCGCAGATGCGCTCGCTCGGGATCCTCAACCGTGACGAGGGAGCCGACGCGGCCATCCCTGGCATTTTGCGCTTCTCCAGCCCGGAGCAAGCGGCGGGCTACCTCATGCTCGGTGAGACCAGCAAGACCTCGGCGGCAGGCAAAGATCGCGGCAAGACGCGCTCCCCATTCACGCAGCCCTTCTTCCCCCTCACCCACAACCTCCAAGCGGAGCGCTTTTCAGAGCTGGCCGCGACATTCTCCGAGACGAACATGTGGATGATGAACACGGGCTACGTGGCGGGTGACGGACGCTCCGTGAAATCCGGCGATGGTCTCAAGATCAAGATCCCTCACAGCTCCGCGATGCTAGAGGCCATGATCTCCGACTCCATTAAATGGACGAAGGATCCGGACTTCGGATACGAGGTCGTGGACGTGGAAGCCGAGGAGAATCGAGAGCTCTTGGACCGGGTCCCCGCGGAGATCCTGCAGCCGCGCCGACTGTTTGAAGCCAACGGCGCCCTTGGCAAGTACGAAGAGTGGGTGCAACGAATGAAGGAGGAGCGCACCATGTTCCTCCGGAAGTTTGATGTGCCAGAGACCATTATCTCCGCCGTCACCGGCGCCCCCTAACCCCCACCCCGGATCTGCCGGGGGGTCCTTTGCCCGTGTGTTTGTGACGGGTCCAACGAACAGCACCGCTTTATGCCCCGCGTCGCCCCAGTCTTGGTCATCGATGACGACCCCACTTCGGCCGAGGCGCTGAAGTCGGCGGTGGAGGCTTGCGGTCACACCGCCAATATCGCGCTCACCTGGACCGAGGCGGTGCGCGTGTTCTCGTGTGAGACCGTTGACATCGTGCTGATGGACGCGGTCATGCCCACGGTGGACGGCTACAAGCTCACCCAGATCCTGCGCAGCCGGAGCCGCAATTACGTCCCCATCGTGTTCACCACGGGGCTCAACGATATGCGCGCCCGAGAGCGGTGCGTGGCCGCCGGTGCGGACGACGTGTTGACCAAACCTGTCGACCCGCCCGAGCTCAATCTACGCCTCATGGCCATGCTTCGGATCCGAAAACTCACGCTGGAGCTTGAGGCTCGGCGCGGTGAGATGGCGACCATCGCCATGCGAGATCAGCTGACAGGACTCCAAAACCGCCGCTCGTTTGACGAAAATCTTCGACACGAGATCGCGCGTGCTCGCCGCTATGGGCGCCCACTAGGGCTGATGGTCGCAGACATCGATCACTTCAAGAAAGTGAACGACACGATGGGGCACGACCTCGGCGACGAGCTGCTCCAACAGCTCGGGCACCTGATGCTGAGCCAGGTGCGCGCGCCAGACATGGCCTTCCGCTACGGTGGCGAGGAATTCGTTATCCTGACGCCAGAGACGGAGTCAAACCTCGCACTTAACCTCGCAGAGCGGGTGCGACTCGGCTTCAAAACACGCAGCAATTCCCTCAGCACGGGGCCGCAGACCCTGTCCATCGGCCTGGCAGACACCTCCATGCTGACCCAAGAAATCACGGGGCGGCAGCTGTTTAAGATCGCGGACACCGCCCTCTATGAGGCGAAGCGCTCCGGCCGAGACCGCGTGTGCGTCGCGAAGAGACAAGGCGACCCCTTCGCGACGACCCGACCCTACGAGGCGGCGGAGAGCACCCCCGACGAGGATTAGACCCACGGTGACCGCGACCATGGCCTCTACGCTTCAACTTCGGGTGCATGACCACGAGGTGGCGGTGCGCGTCGCGGGCCTCGACGGCGCCCGCTCGCCCGTGGTGTGCCTCCACAGCAGCGGCCTCTCCGGGAGCCAGTGGCGCCGGCTCAGCAAGCAGCTTTCCCGCCTCGGCCACCCGGTCTTCGCCCCCGACCTCCTCGGGTACGGACAGACCGACGCGTGGAAGGGACATGCGCGCTTTGAGACGAGCATGGATCTCGACCTCGTGCGCGCTCTGTCCGCGACCGTGTCGGGGCCGTTCCATTGTGTCGGTCACTCTTATGGAGGGCGTCTCGCGCTCGCCCTCGCCCTCGAGGAGCCTCACGCGGTGCGCAGCTTGGGAGCCTACGAACCCGTCGCCTACGGGGTCCTCCGCTCCAGTGGAGATCGCGTAGGGATCCAAGAGCTCGAAGACTACGACCACGACGGCAAGTTCCTCGACGAGACGTATGGAGGGACGGAGCCCTGGATTGAGCGCTTCGTCGACTATTGGAGCGGTGATGGCACATGGCGCAGCATGTCCGCGGCGGCCCGCGAGGCCTTCACTCGGTCCGGCCGCAAGCTCTTTGAAGAAGTTAAAGACACCTGCGCAGACACCACCTCCCACGGCGACGTTGCGCGCCTCCCAGTTCCCACCCTCGTCATCTCCGGCGCGGATTCACGGCTGTCTGCGCGACGGGTATGTGCGGTCATGGCCGCCTCCAATCCCACGGTGAAACACATCGAGCTTGAGGAGGGTGTGCACATGTCTCCCCTGCTGTCTCCGCTCGACGTCAACGATCATTTCCTCGCGCATATCGCCGCGCATGAGCCCTCCTCGCCCACCAACGCCTAGGGCCGATTCATCAACGAGGCCGCGTAGGCCGCCCCAAAGCCGTTGTCGATATTGACCGTGACAACCCCGGGGGCGCACGCGGTCAACGACGACAGCAGCGCGGCGAGGCCGTCAAAGCTCGCCCCATACCCCACAGAGGTCGGAACGGACACCACCGGCCGCGCGAGCAGGCCTGCGAGGACAGACGGCAACGCCGCCTCCATTCCAGCGACGGTGATGACCACGCGGGCCTCCCTAATCTCGTCCAAGACACCGAGCAGGCGATGCAACCCCGCCACACCAACGTCTGTCCAGGTGCGAACCTCGTTGCCCATCACCGTGGCGCAAAGCTCCGCCTCGCGTGCGACGGGGAGATCGGAGGTGCCCGCGACTACTACGCCGATCGTTCCCTGCCCGCGGACTTCGTTGTCACCATGCGCGTAGACCACCCGCGCGACCTCATCGTAGCGAAGCGCCTCGAACTCTTCCGCGAGCGCCGCTCCAATCTCCGCGTCCAAACGCGTGCACAGCATATTTTTCTGAGTCGAGAGCAACGCGCCGATAATTCCGCGGAGCTGTTCGTGGGTCTTGCCCGCGCCGTACACCACCTCGGGAAATCCCCTGCGGCTCGCGCGGTCAGTGTCGATCTTCGCGAACCCTAGATCTCGCTCAAATGAGGCTCTGATAGCTTTATGGGCGTCTTCCTCTGTAAGTTCACCCCGCGCGTGCGCGCCGAGGATTTCTCGAAGCCGATCTTCTCGCGCGTCACTCACGATTGAATTGTCTCCCCCCTCAACACCACGTTCAACGAGCCCGAACGAAATCCAGCGAGATCCAGCGTGACCCATTGGTACCCCGCTGCCTTCACTCCGCGCACAAGGGCGGTCCGCTCCGCGAGCGCTCGCTCAAGCTCCGCCCCTGTGAGTTCGAGGCGCGCCACATCTCCGTGATGACGAACCCGAAACTGGCTGAACCCAAGCCCACGCACTGCCGCCTCCGCTCGCTCGATCTTAGCGAGCACCTCGCGATCCACGGCGACTCCATGGGGCACGCGGCTCGCGAGGCATGGGGAGGCCACCTTCGCGTGATTCGGGATCTCGAGCAGCTTCGCGAGCGCGCGGACATCTTCCTTCCCCAGCCCCGATTCGATGAGGGGCTTTTGCACAGACCACGCCTCCGCCGCCCGCATCCCAGGCCGATGCCCGCCGGGCTGTACATCGTCGAGGTTGTCACCGGACAGGACATGGGCGAATCCCTCG
>CALKDV010000348.1 GCA_938084085.1 uncultured Nannocystaceae bacterium | reverse complement strand
ATCATGGGGGGCTCATTTCAAGTCAAGGAACGAAGGTCGCGCGCGGGAAGGAACGAAGGCACCCCGCGCGCGGGGAGAGGGCGCCCCGCGAGCAGCGTCGCTGCCCGCGAGGTCGAGGGCTCACATGGGGATCTGGCAGGCCCCCACGTCGGCGTAGTTGGGGTCGCTGGCGTCGAACAAGGCGATGCACTGTTGACCGGTTCCCGCGCACGCGAAGCCTCCGTCGCTGACGTCGCAGTACTCGGTGCAGCACAGGTCGAAGGCGCAGTCGTTGCCGTAGGTGGGCGCGTCCGTACAAAAGTGCCCGTCGGCGCAGCAGTTGGCGCACTCACACTGTTCCCCGGTGATGCCTTGGGCGGCCGGTGCGAAACACAAAAAGCCGTTGAGGTCTCCGCCCTCAAAGCCCGCCACGCAGGTCTGGCCGGGGGGGCACTCGCCGGTAATCAGGGGGTTGCAGCCATCGAGACACACAGGCAGTTGACCGTCGTTGAGAAGCCAGCACGCGTTCCCCGTTTGCGGGCAGCTGTTGCTCTCCGGGGAGCCCACGCAAAGCTCGGTGCAGGTGCCCTCGCCGGTGTCGGCGTCGACATCGAGGCACATGCTCGTGGCGTCGCAGGTGTCTTCGCCGTTCACGGCGCCGGTGAACGAGCACGCGGAGCCGGGGGCCTCTGTGCCAGCGGTCACGCAGACCGTCGCGTCCCAGGCACCGCTGCCGGGGCTGCTCGGCACGGGCGTACACTTTTCTCCCTCGTCACAGTCCTGGGACCAAAAATCACACGGCTCGACGCGGGGAGGTGGTGCGTCTTCGCCCGCGTCTCCGCATCCCAGGAAGCTGTCGCACGGGTCGTCGCCGTCGCCGTCGCCGTCCCCGTCCCCGGCGTCGGCGTCGCCGTCGGCTGCTTCTGCGTTGCCGGTGTCGAGGCCGCTGTCGTTGGGAGTGGCCTCGGGTCCCTTGCATCCAGGTAGCGTCAGAAGACAGCCGAGCGTGAAGCAACAAAGGGTGCGACCAAGGGGGAGGCGCCCGATCGCGGTGGGAGTCCAGCGTGTGCGTAATATCATGTTTCACTTATACTACTAAAACGAACATAAATAATAGTGCTTCGTTTAGTTTTGTTAGTTTAAGATGCGCCAAGTCCGCTTTTATCTGAAATTATCATATGATTTCAGGTCTGTTTTATCTACAGAGATCGCAGAATATGTTGGTTGGCCATACTTCCTCACATCGGCCAAACAGCGTTCGGATCCGGAGCGGATTCGAAATCGGTGCCATCTCCGCCCGCTTCGTGGGTCGGTATCGTCTCGGTCGGCATCACCTTGGCTGGCGGGTGTCCGCGCGGGTGACCCGCCAGTGGGACCATGCTCCGAGCTCGTCGCCCAAGAACAACAACGCCGGCTCCCGAGGGAACCGGCGCTGCGAAGGGTAGGCGGAACAGGACTCGAACCTGCGACACCCGCGGTGTAAGCGCGGTGCTCTAACCACCTGAGCGACCCGCCTTCGAGGAGCGGGACAGTAACACCGAACGGGGCGCGTTCCAAGAGCGGGAGTCCGTGACGACCGCGGACGGTGCGGGCGTGTTCGGGCAGCGTGGCGAGGTGATGGTCGAGTCGGTGCCCCGCCACCTGGAGGCTCGGCGCGACCTCCATGAGCGGCCGCAGCACGAAGTCACGTGCGGTGATTTCCGGGTGCGGCAAGGTGAGACGCGGGTGCGTCACCGCGAGCGACCCCTCGTCGCCGTACATCGCGAGGAGGTCGAGATCGAGGGTGCGAGGTCCCCATTTCTCGTCCCGCGCGCGGCCGCGGCTTCGCTCCAGTTGGAGCAGCACGTCGAGCATGGGCAAGGGTGCCACCACCGTCTTGAGCGCGACCACGGCGTTGAGGAAATCGAATTTGGCGGCGCCCATGGGCGCGGTCTCGAAGATCGAGGAGCAGCCGACGATGGTCGTGGCCGGGAGCGCTGCGAGCCCACGCGCCGCCGCCTGAAGGTGCTCGAACCGCTCCCCCACGTTGCTTCCCAAGGCGACAAAGGCGACGCGGACGGGTGCTGCGGCGACGGGGTCATGGGCTGTCGTTGGCCCAGGGTCTTCGCTCACAAGGAGATCGCCTCACCGATGCGTTCGCCGACGACGCGCGCCACGGTGTGCATCAGCTCATCTCCGGACTTGCTGGCGATCCACGCGCCACCGCCGTCGTTGGCGTCGGCGACCCAGTCGAAGTGCCACGCGGCGGTGTTGGCCGCCAGCCACACTTGGCCCGCGGCGGAGTGGGCGTTCACGATGAACTTGCCGCCGCTCTCAAAGTCGATGGTGAGCACGTCCCCGGCGAGGTCGACGTCGAGGTCGTCGTGCTCAAGGTCGCCGAGCAGATCATCGATATGTGCGAGCGCGGCGCTCGCTTTGGTGTGAAAATCGGAGGGATCGAGGGTCATGGCGATTCGGTATGGTTGGGGAGGATCGTGGGGTTGGCGGGCGCGGAGGGGGTCGGGCCCGCGGCTCTGTCGGGGGCGTGAGGGGCTTGGGCAGCGTCCTCCTTCGGCGGGACCTTCATGTCCATGGCGGCCGCCTGCTCGGGCGTCAGTTCGTACTCCATGTATTCGATGGTTTCGCCGTTGGGCAACGTGGCGGTGCGCTTGACGCCGGGCACAGGCATGGATGGGTCGGACATGTTGGCCCGATCAAGCGCCCCTTGTCGCGCCTCGTAGGCCTGCAGCGCTTGGTGGCCGAAGTAGGCGAGGAGGCATCCGTAGATCACCAGGCGGGCCCGGAAAAATGCTCGGCTCTTGAAGAACTGCACGGGTTGAACTGTGACAAGAGACCGGAGGTTTGCGCAACCGCGACCGGGTGAGAAAACCTCATCGCCCGGTTTTGGGGGTCACGCACCGCTACGGCGTCGCGATGGCCACGACTTGCTCCACCACCCGCGCTTGCACCCAGCCACCCGCGGCCAAGCCGGCGGGGTACGCACCTTCTTGGACGCGCAGAAGCTCCAAGGTCACAGGGCACTCGGCGGCTTGGCTCGTGTCCGCGGACCAGGTGAGGGTGCCCGCGGGGAGCACGGTCACGCCTGTGTCGTCGAGATCGAGATTGACAGGCTGCAGGCACGACGGGTCGTCTGGGATCGCTCGGAGGTTTAAGCTGCGGTCGGGCCACAGCGGGCTCCACGACAGCGAGAGGTCGTCGGAGACGGAGAATACTTCGCCGGGGATCGGGGTGACCAACTCAAAGGTGGGGGGGGCGTCGACGCTCATGGCGTAGATCTGACCATCCCTGGTGAACCTGAACTCATAGGCCGACGTCGCCGCGTTGAGGGCGGTCGTGTATCGGTAGATATTGTCGACGGAAGACTCGGTCAAGGAGATGCCGTTGAGGGTGAGCAGGTCTCCTTGCTCTCGGCAAAGCCGGAGCGAGGTGTCGAGACCATCGCCGTCTTGGAGATATAAGCGTACGTCGCCACGGATACCGTCCACGCCATCAGTGACACCGGCAGTGATCAGGATATCTCCCGGCTTGAGCTCGCAGGTGGAGGCGTCGTCAACGCATCCCGGGGCGGCGATGCTCATGATAGTCGCGACCCACCACGCCGAGAACACCCCAGGCGGGCGCGGTCGCACCGTCGCAGACTGTTTGGCCGAAGAGAGGAGCCGATGTGGGCGGGCGCGTTCGATGGGACCTTAGCTTCGCACAAAGGTGGCGGGATGCGAACCGAGCTTGGTCGCGTAGGCGGACGCCATAAACCGCGGCATTTGCCGCGAATTTCTGGTGTTTCCCGCGCGGTGCCGCACACCGTCGAGGGGCGCGGTACAGTCCGCACCGTGTCGGACACGTCAGACGCGACCGGAGCGAATCCGGCGCTCGGGAAGATCTCTCTGGGCCAAAAAAAAGTGTCGGAGGACGAGTTTGATCGCCATGAGGATGCGGCGATTCGCCGCCGCGATCCCAAGGAGGTGGGACGTCTGAACAGGCTCGTCCCCTACCTCGACTTATTTGAGCGGCTCGAAGACCGTGAGCTCGCTCGTCTCGCGAACGTCCCTGAGCGCACAGTCCTTCGCATGCGGGGCCAGGTGAAATCCGTACGGCGAAAGCTTGAGCCCTATGTAGGGCTCCTCGACCGCTTGGACGATCTCCAGCTCGCGCGGATCGCTGAGACCTCGCCGAAGATGTTCCAGTACCTGCGGCTTTGCCAACCGCGTGGTCCCAACGTCAAACTCAAGAGAACCTCCAAGGTCCCCGCGTTTGTCTCGATTTCCAATGAGCGAACCGAGGCCGACGAGCAGGCCGCCGCCGCGGTAGAGGAGTCCCCGGTCGGAGAGGCTGCGCAGGCGCTGGAGACAAAGGCGCCCATCATCTCGCCGCCTCCCGCGGACGCGGGCGGGACGCCGCTTGAGGGGGAGTTTGAGTTCTCCTTCACCGATGACGACGACTGGTAGG
>CALKDV010000347.1 GCA_938084085.1 uncultured Nannocystaceae bacterium | reverse complement strand
ATCCCAGGGAACAACCCCGCCCCGAGGGCATCGACGAACAGCCCCTCCCCCTCAGTACACGTCGCCTCGCCCGCGGGGCATTTGGCGTCGTTGTAGCCTCTCTTTTGCAGATTGATTCGTGCACCCAACACCAGATCGATGCGCTTGGTGACGCCGTAGCTGAGCGCGATCTCGAGGTAGGCCGGCGTGAGGCTGCTGCACACGGGCTTGCGCCCATCGGAGTCATCCGCCGACTCAGAAAATGCTCCACAAAACTTGTCCCCCGCCAAGGTGATCCCATATCCGAATCCCGGAGAGAGCGAGATCCCGAAGGTCTTGAAGTGTGACTTTGATTTGGGCGTCTCTTCTTCTGTGCCCTCGACAGCGCCCTCGACAGCGCCCTCCTCGGCCCCCTCAGCGGCGGCTTCCGGCGCTCCTTCGACGGAGTCTTGATCCGGCCCCTCCGGCGCCTGTTCCGCCGCGGCGCCCCCACGTGCATCGTCGGCGTCCCCGTCCCCATCCGGCGTTTCGGCCTCCTCCGCTGCCGCGGGCGACGCTTCCTCGGCTCCCGCGACTGTGTCAGGCGGCGAGATCGGCGCTTCACTCTCGACCGGCGCGGCGGGCTCCGTTCCCACGTGGGCGTTCGCCAGCGCGTTCGACGGAGCGCAGGCTCCGAAGATGACACCAACACCTAGAAGCCAACCCGAATAATTCACGCTCCGATGGTATCCTATGGGCGTGCGATGACGCTACCAATCCCCCGATACCGTAGGCGCGCTCTCCTGCGAGGATCTGCGCACCTCGGCGCGTGGCTGGCTACCCACGGGCTCTCACGCCGCGCCAAGGCAGGCGTGGACACCCCCAAGAACACCCAAATCGACCTGCCCCAACTCGCGTACGACGGCACCTGGAACCCGAGAGCGGGCGCGCTCGAAGAGCTAGGACGCGAGGTCCGACTTCGCAGCAGGGTCGAGCCGGTGCAAACACCGACGGTGGTCAGACCTGGCGACGCCGCGTTGTTTCACACGCCGTTTTTATGGGTGGCCGGCGGCGATGCCCTCCCCCCATTTGATCCGTCCGCCCTCCGGCGGCTCCGTCGGTTTATCGATCTAGGGGGGCTGATGGTCTTCGACGACGCCTCCGGAGGGAGCGCCCCCGATTTTAGACGTTCAGTCCTCGAACTCTCAGAGCAGCTCGCTCCCTCCACGCCGATGCGCGAAGTGACCCCCGAGCACGTGGTGTATCGGAGCTTTTATCTGGTCGACCGCGCCTACGGGCGAACCGACTTTGGGACCCCTTTGCTTGGCGTCCACGACGCCGGACGTCTCAAGATGTTGTTCGTGCCCGGAGATCTGGGCGGCGCCTTCTCGCGCGACCTGCGAGGGTCGTACCGTTATCCCTGCAATCCTGGGGGTCCTTCTCAGCGAGAGGAGGCGATACGCCTCGGCGTCAACATCGTGCTCTACGCCACGTGCACGGACTACAAATCCGATCGGGCTCACGTGGAAACACTCGAGAGGTCGCGACGCAAGCGATAGCCATGGGCTCTATGTTCTCCCTCGCGACGCCACCGGCGCCATGGATCCTCGCAGTGATCGCGATCGTGGTCACGGGCGCGATCCTCGACTACGGACCCCGCCGCCGACATCACCCGCTCTCTCGAGTCGCCCGCGCGGGGTGCTTCGTCTTGCGCATGCTCGGACTCGGAGGAGTCGTGGCGGCCGTCGTCGGGCTGTCGCAGCCTCGGCTCGAGGAGAAGGCGTCCCTCCGGCGCTTGGTGGTCATCGCTGACAACACGGAGAGCATGAGCGTCCCCGATGCGGCCACTGTGGCCACGACGGCCGCGCGGCGCTCCACACGTGCCGCCGACGCATGGCGCGAGCGATCCGCGTTCGAATCATGGCGCGAGCGTGAGGGGCTGCAGCTTGAGGTGGTCCCTCTCGACGCGGTGACCGAGGGGCCCCCGTTCGACCCAAACAACCCCTTCGCCAGCCCCACGGGCAGACACTCCGACCTCGCGAGCGCCCTCGATACCCTCTCCGCCGATCGCAGCGTGCTCCCGCTCGCGGGCGTCGTGGTGGTGTCTGACGGACTCCACCGCGGCGATCAAGCCAAGGTCCGCGAGCGGTTACTGCACGCGGCGAGGCGCACCGAGGTCCCGGTGTCCACGGTCAGCGCTGGCGGAGCCGCCTTGACCGACGCCGCCGTCACCGGGATCCGCACCGGTGATTTTGCCTTCGTGGAGAACACCCTCGTCGTTGAGGTCACCGTAGACTCCGTTGGGCTCGACGGCGCGCTCGCCGATCTCGAACTCCGCATGGACACGGAGCTCATTGAACGCCGTCAAGTCTCCCTGTCCGGCGACGGGATCCCCCAGACGATCGAGTTTGAGTTCGTACCGGACAAGGTCGGTCAGTTTATTTTCTCCGCGCGCCTCATCCCCCTCGCTCAAGAGGCGACGCCCGACAACAACGAGGCGATTCATGTGGTCAAGATTCTCCGCGATCGCGTCCGTGCGCTGCACGTCGCCGGCCGTCCGGACTGGGATGTCCGGGCGCTCCGCACCCTGCTGCGCAGCGATCCCAACGTTGAACTCCTCAGCTACTACATCCTGCGCGACTTCGATGACATCTCGCGGGCGGTGTCCAACGAGAGGATGAGCCTGATCCCCTTCCCCGTCGACGAGTTGTTCATGGAGAAACTCGACACCTTCGACATCATCATCATGCAAAACTTCGACGCGCAGACCCACGGCCGCTACCTGCAGAACATCGAAGATTTTGTCCTCGGCGGCGGCGCGCTCATCGTCATCGGCGGCGATCTCGGCCTTCCCACCGGAGACTTTGACGCCCTCCAAGAGATCTTACCGATCCGTACAGACGCCCCTGCCCCCCTGGTGCGTGCGCCAGTCCGACCCACGATCACTGCGCAGGGCGGACGACACCCGGTCACGGAGTGGTTGGATGGCGCGGGCTGGGACGCGCTCCCACCCCTCGACGCCTACAACGAGGTGGCGTTTCAGGCCGTCTCGACGCGGCAAGACACGAAGTTCACCGAGCTGCTTCGACACCCCAACGCCACCAC
>CALKDV010000346.1 GCA_938084085.1 uncultured Nannocystaceae bacterium | reverse complement strand
GGCAGACGACGCCCGCCTGGGCGGTCGGTGGTGCGAGCAGCGCGGTGGTGAAGGTGGAGATGAGGGTGAGTGACCGGACGATGTGTTGGTGCTTCATGGTGGTGGGCTCTCATGAGTGCCCTTCGCAACCGCGCGACAAATCGAACGCGGCGCGCCACATTTTTGTGGGCGCCGGGATTCCTGTTGTGTCGGCAGCCGGGGGACCGGTCTCGCGGAGACTCGGCGGGGAGCGCGGGGGCTCGGGAGCATCGAGAGGTATGCGCAGGGATCAACGACCGGAGTCGGAGTCGCCACCGTCGGTGGATGTTTCGTCTTGGGCGGGCGGACCATTGTCGGACAGATCGGTGGCAGCAGGTTTGAGCGACGTGTCGTGTACCGCGAGGTAGGCCACCGCGGCCTTGGTAGTGTTGGCGCCGTTGTGGATTCGTAGGGTGTCGTATCCCGCCGCCTGCGTCTTGGTGGGGACATCTACAACGCGGGTTCGCAAGCCAACTACCGGCGTGTCGACCTTGGGGATGTTGACGCTGCCACGGCTCGAGCTTCCCGCGAGGAATTCCACACGCATCGGCGTTTTCCGACTCGCCATGATCTCAAGGGAGCGCGCATGACTGGTCTGTGTCATCGTCACGTCGAGGTGCTCCCCCGGCTTGATAACGACGGTGCAGTCGTCGGCGAGGGTGTGCTCCACCCGGGGGCGGGCGGAGAGCGCGTCGTAGCGGACGGTGCGAGGGGGGGCTGGATGTCGGCGGGAGCGCGGCACCCTGGATGCGCTCGCGAAGGCCTCGTGCGTGCGCTGCAGCGCCTCAAGAGGGACGCCGGAGATGTTCCGGCCGAAGGATACGGGTCCTACCTCCTCGCCAAGCACCCGCCGCAGCATCACGTCCATGGCGGGCTTGGTGAGGTGATTATCGTCTTGGAAGTTCCGGCGCTCTGAAGACACCGCGTCGGGGCCCATGAAGGAGTATGCCTCGTCAAACTCTTCGCCGATCAAGGCCTCGTAGGCGGCGAGCTGCTCGGACAGCCCGTGGCTCACCAGGGCGTCGTAGATGATGTGACTGGTGGGCGTGAGCAGCACCACCATCCGGGAGTCGTCGTGGTCGTCGTGGAGTTGACGCAGCACCTGCTTCACCTTGGGGTCGAAAAAATACTCCCCGTAGGCCTCCTCGTAGTACCTGCGGTGGGGATAGCGTGCGGTGGAATCGGCGCGGCCGATCTTCGTGGCTTCGTAGATCCGCGGGGTGAGACAGTGCGCGTTCGCGTCGCGGACATAGGCCTTGCGATAGGCCAGCCGGTCCGCCTCTTTTGTTGCTCGACGCTGCCGCCACTTGTTGGGCTTGAGCGTCTCCTCAAGTCGTTTCTCGCTAAAGTGCTTGCGGCGGGGGTAGTCCCACCAAAGGTCCCACGCGCGCTCTGTGGCGCTGATGGAGAGGTCGTCGTAGAGTCCCAACCGGTAGGTCGGGTTGCCGGTCTTGTCGATATAATAGCTCGGAGGCTGCGGAGTGCTGACGTAGTAGGTGCTGGATCCAAAGAAGTCGAGCCCGAGCACCACGGTGCGCGGCGTCTTGTGGCAGGTCCGCTCGAACAGATCTAGATAGGCGCCGAACTCCGCGGGCCGCATGCCGGGTACGGAGAGGTTGACGAACCGCTCGCCGCCGACGATCACGTCCCCCGCCACGCGCATGCGGCTGCTCCCGATGAGGACGGAGTCAGCCTCGCACGCCGCCGGGCTGTACATGAGGTGCTCCACGAGGACCTGCCGAGCGTCCCGAGCGGTCTTCTCGAGGCCGAAGCGCTTCGGGTGCGAGCGAACGTGCCGATTGGCCAGCGCCGTGCTCGCGAGTAGCAGCCCCCCCACCGTGAGTCCGACCGCGGCGCACACGAACGCGCTGAGCCAAGACTGGGATCGCGCGGGAACAAGCGGAGGCGTGGACGGGACAGACATGAGGTGAGCTTTGGAGAGGCGACTAGAACTGGAAGTATAGAAACTCGCTGGCGCGGTTGAGGTGAAGCACCGAGATCCACGCGAGCACACCGAGGACGAGTCCCCACAGCGCGGGCTTGAGGGAGAGCGTGAACTCGCGGGTCGTGGCCCACCCAGCGATCTGTTGGCTGTTGGGCGCACACCAGACGGTGCCCATGAGACCCAGCAAGACGATCCACGTCTGCACATCGGTGGTCGTGGGAGGCGTTGCCATCGCAGAGAGCACCGCGAGGGCGCCTGTAAACGTGGTCGCGCGGAAGAACACCCAGGCCAGGACGACCACCGCAAAGGTCACAAGGGTGGACACCGAGCGGCCGATCCAGGCGAGCTCCGAGTCGCCGAGCGTGTCCCGGGCTTCAGGAGCGCGGAGACGGCGATGCAGCGCCTCAAACCCGTGTTGCGCCACAAGATAAAGGCCGTGCAGGCCACCCCAAATCACAAAGTTCCAACCGGCGCCGTGCCAGAGGCCTCCCAGCAGCATGGTGAGCATGAGGTTTCGGTAGCGGCGCGCCTTACCTCGACGGTTGCCACCCAGAGGAATGTAGAGGTAGTCGCGCAAGAAACGGCTGAGCGTCATATGCCAGCGGCGCCAGAACTCGGCGATGTTGCGGGCCTTGTACGGAGAGTCAAAGTTGAGCGGCAGGTCGATGCCAAACAGCTTGGCCGCGCCCCGAGCCATGTCGGTGTAGCCCGAAAAGTCAAAGTACAGCTGGAAGGTGTAGGCGAGGGCGCCTTGCCAGGCGAGGGTGGCATCCACGGCTTGCCCCGCGTCGGCAGGCCCAAAGCACGCGGCCACCGTGGGGGACAGCCCGTCGGCGATCACGACTTTTTTGAACAGCCCGAGCACGAGCAAGGTAAAGCCCCCCACCAACTTGTCGGGGCTGAGCCGCGCGCCGCGGGAGAATTGCGGCATCATCTCCGCGTGGTGGACGATGGGCCCCGCGATCAACTGAGGGAAGAAGGTGACAAACAGCGCGTAGGAGAGCGGGTCTCGCTCCACGCCGTCCCTTGCGTCGACCAGGTACGCGATCTGTTGGAACGTAAAAAAGGAGATGGCCAGCGGCAGCACGATGGTGCTCATGCGCGGCTCGATGTCGGTCGCGGCGGCGAGCGTGTCCGCGAAAAACCGCGCGTACTTGAAGTAGGCGAGGAGCGCGAGGTTGAGGGTGATGCCTCCTGCCATCCATGTCTTCGGTCGTGCAGACGAGGCGATCTTGCGACCGAGGGTGTAGTTGCACACCATGGATCCCACGATGAGCGGCACATAGCGCGGGTCCCACCAGCCATAGAAGAACACCGAGGCGATCAGCAGCCACAGGAGGCTTGTTCGCTGCAGCCCCACGCCTCGCAGCAGCGCGTGCACCGTCCAGGTGACGGGCAAAAAGCAAAAAAGGAACTCGTAGGAGCTAAACAGCACGGGGTGCTGGGACGTTCTCTAAAAAGTAGAGCACTGTAAAGGGCGACGCGGACTGCAGAGGCGACCTTGGAACTTCTCGTCTGCGCGCGAGAGGATCTGTGTTTTCGCGTGGAGAGCGCGGGAGCGTCGTTGGAGAGTTTTTACCGCGCTCATCACGGCGCCCGGGCGTTCGGTATTCGCGTTCTGGTAGGCTCGGATCCCGATGTATTTTCGCGCGCGACGACACGGGTATGTTGTAGGGATTGGTTGGGCGGTGGGGCACGTGTCGCTGGCCGGTTGCACCCAGTCGGTTCCCGACGGCACGAGCTTCGGGACGATGGGCGCGGACGTGACCGCCACAGCCACCGCCGACGCAGGCTCGTCCGACGCTACCACGGGAGACGGAGACGGAGACGG
>CALKDV010000345.1 GCA_938084085.1 uncultured Nannocystaceae bacterium | reverse complement strand
CCCGCGCCGTTGACGACCACGAGCTGCGCGTCCTCGCCTCCGATCGCGCGCCAGTATTGTTTGAGGATCTGAACCCCGTCTGCCCAGGATCCAGGATCGCTGGTGGCGCGCCACGCCAGCGTGCGGAGCACCTGTTCAATGGTGAAGTTGTTGGAGAAGGTGAGCGCAGAGCGGAGGACAGAGGCCAGTCGACGCGATTTGTGCGTCGCTCGCAGCGGCGCCCCCGTATCCAGCGAGCCACGGGCGACACGAGGCGCGGGCTGATCGTGGAGCTCGGAGATCAAGTTGGCGACCACACCCGCAGTAAACAAGGAGGGGGTGAGGACCCGGCGCCGAATGGTCGTTGGGCTTCCGCGACGCGGTGGCCGCCCTTGGACGACCACGATGGTGCCTTCACCGTCGGGGGCAGCGCGAGTGTGCACCCGCAGCGGGCCGCCCGTGCGCGAGGTGCGGTCTACAACAGTGATCGTCGTACTTCGCGGGGTCACTTGAATATTCGCCCCGTCTTTGGAGGACGACACGACCACCTCGACGGTGTTGAAGTTGGCGGAGCAGGCGCTGCTCGGCGCGAGGTAGCTTGGGTCTGGTCCGTCCGCCGCATATCCCGGACCAAAGCGGAGTTCTGAGAAAGCGCTGTCATCCACAATCACCGTGTGGATCGGCTCCGAATCGAGTTCGAAGTGACTCTTTGTGACCATGGTGTACAGGTCGTCGAGGAGTAGGCTTGGGTCGCCTTCACCGACGAGGTAGACCACGCCTCCGGATCGGTACAGCCGCGTCTCGAAGCGGTAGTCGGGGCCAAGGAGCTCGATGGCGGCGGCGGCGGTGAGGAGCTTTTGAGTGCTCGCGGGATTTCGAGGCACGTCCCCCGCGTGGTCAAAGAGCACCGCGCCGCTGCGTAGGTCTCGAACGTGGACGCTGGCAGACGCCCGCGGGGGAAGGCGAGCCACGAGCTGGCGCAGTCGCCGATGCAGGCCCCGTACTGCGGTCTTGGGGACGGCATCGGCCACGTGTGTGGGTGAATCGGAGGGGGCTGCCGCACCGGCGAGCACGGCGGTAGGCGGCTGAGCTGGCCACGGAGAGGGGGTCGCCACGCGGATGAGTGCGCTCTCAATATGGTCTGGCCAGTTGATCTGAGCCGTCGCGGTCGCAATGTGCAGCGGAACCGAGGCCTCATCGAGGGCAGCGAGCCCAGGGAGGCGCCCGGATGCGCGAACCGCGCCGAAGCCGGCGACCCAGGTGGCCATAGAGACAACAGCCAAGAGCCCAAGCGCGCCGCGGGCCGATCCTCGGCGTTGCGTGCGGTCGAGTGGGTGGGAAGGACGGATACCTAGGACGCTACGTCGCGCCTGCTCAACCTCCAAAAAAACGGAGGGAAGGACCCGAACGAGCCGCACCATAGCTCTCAAAACACCCTCTAAGAGGGCTCAGAGCAGGGGGCAGGGGCTTTTGCCACGAAGCAGCGGCGGGCACGGCGAGGAGCCTCGCTCCTCACAGCGCCCGTGAAACACCGTCGCTTTAAGACTGGCGCGCGGCCTTGGCAGCGGCGGCCTTGCGGGCAAGGCGAGCCTTCTTGCGGAGTTGGGCGCGGCGTTTGTTCATCTTGGGGGTTTTTCGGTTGTCTCCAAAGGCCATGGTCTTTTCCTTGCGGCCGGCATCATGAACGGAGACAGACGAGGGGTCAAGCGGCTATGTTGCGCCCGCGATGCTCGACATCAAACTCCTGCGTGAACAACCCGAGGCCATCGAGACGACGCTGACTCAGCGCAATGCGCGCTTGTTTCCTGATCTCCCGGAGGAGGGATGGGCCGGCGAGACCGTGCGTCGACTTCGTGCGCTCGATGAGGCCTACCGTGACAGCCTTCGCGAAGAAGAGGCGCTGCGCCAGCGCCAAAACGAGAACGCAGCGGCCATGAAGAAGGTGGGCTCTCTCCCCAAAGAAGAGCAAGCGGGTGCGAGGGCGCCGCTGATCGAGGAGGGCCGCGCGCTGCGAGACCGCGCGCGTGACGTTGGGGAGGCGCGTGACACCGCCATGCGCGCCCGCGAGGAGGTGTGGCGCAAGGTCCCGAACCTCACGCATCCCGAGACGCCCTTCGGCGGAGAGGATGGCAGCCGTGAGATTCGAAGGTGGGGGACGCCGCGCGACATGGCGGCCGAAGGCTTCGATCCCAAGGACCACCTGTCGCTGGCAGAGGCGCTCGACCTGGTGGACTTTGAGGCCGGGGCACGGGTCGCGGGACAAAAGTTCTACTACCTGCGCAACGAGGCGGTGCTGCTCGACCTTGCGTTGCAACATTACGCGCTGGGGATCGCCCGCAAGCATGGCTTCACCCTGCACGTCACCCCGGACTTGGCGCGTGAGCAGATCCTGGACGGTCTTGGTTTCAACCCTCGCGGAGAGTCTTCTCAAATCTATTCGGTGGCGGACACCGACCTGTGTCTTGTGGGCACCGCGGAGATCACCTTGGGGGGCATGCTCGCGGACGAGATCCTCGACATCGATCGATTGCCGCTGCGCGTCGCGGGGCTGTCGCACTGCTTCCGAACCGAGGCGGGCTCCCACGGACAAGAGTCGCGGGGATTGTACCGCGTGCATCAGTTCACCAAGGTCGAGCTGTTCGTATTCACCGAGGGGTCGCTCGAGGTGAGCGAGGCCATGCACGCCAATTTGCTCGCCATCGAGGAGGAGGTGTTCCAAGGGCTCGGATTGCCGTATCGGGTGCTCGACATCGCGTCGGGCGATCTCGGAGGGCCCGCGTACCGTAAGTTTGATATCGAGGCGTGGATGCCGGGACGAGGGGACTTCGGCGAAGTCACCTCCACTTCCAATTGCACGGACTACCAGTCTCGTCGCCTCAAAATTAGGTACCGCGAGTCGAGCGAGGACGGCAAAAAAGCCAAGCCGCAATACGTCCACATGCTGAACGGCACTGCGGTAGCGACCTCGCGGGCGTTGGTGGCGATCCTTGAGAACTATCAGCAAGCGGACGGCAGCGTGCGCGTCCCTGAGGCGCTCGTGCCTATCGTCGGCGCCGAGGTCATCGGGCCGCGTTGAGTCGCCCCGCCGTCGCCCCTAGAGCTTGCTTTGGGCCTTGGCGAGGCGCCGGTCGGCGCCGGAGACTCCCAAGGACACTGCTCGCTCGTACTGCGTGACCGCCTTCGCAAACGCGCCCGACTTGTAGTAGGCGTCCCCCAGCAGGACTCTGTATTCTCCAGTCGATGGGCGCACCGAGGTGAGGCGCCTCAGGTAGCGTGCCGCGGCGCTGTAGCTGCCTGAGTCGAAGTAGATGTCCGACAGGCCGATCAAGGACGTGACGTGTCGAGAGTTCACTGCGAGCGCCTGCTTGTATAAAGAGATCGCCTTGTTGCGATTGCCGCTCTTGAGCGCCGACGA
>CALKDV010000344.1 GCA_938084085.1 uncultured Nannocystaceae bacterium | reverse complement strand
GCGGCGAGGGTCTCGATGGGGTCGAAGTCCTGCATGCGTCTCTTCTAGCTTTGGCCGGGATTGTACGCAATGCCTGCCGGACCTCAGGGTCTAGTCCCCGCGAGAACGCCATGAAGCGATCGGGGTGCTGTTGAGGCGCGGAGAGTCCGTCGATTCCCTCTCAACGCTGCCCGCGGTACGATACCGGCGAGTGCTCCCTTTCATCAGTATCCTCGGATTCCTAGGATTTTCGTGCGTTTCTGGGTGGCTTTGGATGAGCGCGACAGGGGGACTTCGCGGCTGGTCTGCAGCGGGCGCGGGTGCTGGGCTAGGTGCGAGCGCGCTTGCCGTCCGCGCGACGGTTCTTGCCAGGCTGGATCTCGTGGGAGACGTCGGGGTTGTGTGGGGTGTGGAACTGTTCGTCTTCGCCGCCTCGCTGGCGCTCTGGCTCTGGAGCCGACGGGGTGGCCCCGCCGCGCGCCCAGTCAACGAGGAGAGGACGCGGGCCTGGGCCGCCGCCGCGGTGTTGACCGTGTTGGGCGGAGGGCTCCTGCGCACCCTGCTCTTTGATGGTTTGACCGGTCCCTTGCCGAGCTTTGACGCGCCTGCCCATGCGACCATCGCCCAGGCCCTCGCGATGCACCCGGCCAGTGCCAGCTGGGAGCCCTTCATGGACGCGCCCTTCCACTACCCATGGGGCGCTCATGCTGCCGTGGTCATGTGCGCCAACGTCGTACAGGTCCCGATTCATCAGGTTTGTACGGTCTGGACCCTCGCCGGCCTCGGCATGCTCAGCATCGTCGCCGTGGGTGGTCTCGGCGCCGTAGTCTGGCCGGGTGTGCGCCACGCGGGTCTGGCGAGTGCTCTCGTCTATGGCTTTTTGACGGACGCGTTGGGGCTCATGTACGGGCGCTGGGGAGGTTTCGCCAGCGAGTACGCCATGCTCTGTGCGGTTGGCCTGGCGGTATGGATTTGGTCCGTTGCGGATCGCCGCGAGGACTCATTCAAATCGCCGGAGGCGGCGCCCTCGAATCGAGTTGTGGGCGTGTTTGTCGCCCTTGGCACGCTCGGGGTGCTGTGGTCGCATCACTTGAGTCCCGCGATCGTCGTGGCTGCGCT
Organism: uncultured Nannocystaceae bacterium; assembly: GCA_938084085.1. GTDB lineage: Bacteria > Myxococcota_A > Polyangia > Nannocystales > Nannocystaceae > JAAZXR01. The sequence continues at coordinate 3,185 of CALKDV010000344.1, read as the reverse complement.
GGGCGTTCCTGTGCTCACCACTGCGTGGACACGGCGGGGGCTCCACGGAGCGCGACCGGTGGGTGTGGGCGTCGCCGTGGCTGCGCTGGCCGCGGCACCCATGTGGATTCAGGTGCTTAGCGGCGCACTCGGCGAGGGAAGCGAGGCCACCAGCATCCCGCGTCATATGGAGCTGCTGTCGACGGGGGCGCGGGTGGTCGGTCCCGGGGTGTTAATCTGCGCGGTGTGGTCCTCGACGACGCCGTCCTCCGCGCGCGCGCGACTCTGGATGCTGTCGAGCGTAGCAGGCCTCGTGCTCGGCTTCGTCGCCGTGTTTAGCCTGACTCGTTGGGGCACCTTTGTGGCGTCCGGAGGGGAGGCGTCCTACGGGATGCTCGTCCCCACGCGATGGCTGGCTGCGCTCGGCTATCCTTTGAGCGCATGGGCGGGCGGAGGCTTGGGTCGGTGGCTCGAGGGGGCGCCGAGCAAAAACCTCCGACTGCTGCGCTGGGCGCTCGCATGGTGGATTGGCCTGGGAACGGCGGGATACGAGGTCCAGCGATTCTCCGCGAGTTCACGGCCACTCGAGCCCGCCGCCTGGCAGGCGCACGCATCTCTTGGCGCTCGGGTCGGTGCGCAGGACCTGGTGGTGTCGATCACCAGCATCACGAGGTGGGCGGGATACCTAACCCGCGTGACGTCGAATGTGGTCCCTGCGCCGCCGGGCAGCGATCCGCTCACGTCCTCGGCGCTCGCTCGAAGAGCCCTGGCGCGTGCGTTCATGTCGGGGGTACCTGCGCCGACGGGGGCGCTGCGCCTGCGCGGAGGCCCCGCGCGACGCGTGTTTGTGCTCGTCGACCAGCGGATCGGCCCTCTGCCAGAGCGTGACGATGTCACGCTGCTCGAGCACGAGGGTCCCTTCGCGCTGTTCGAGTGGCACGTGGACCGTCGAGCGGAGGGAGGGTTGAGATGAGCCGCATGGAGGACGATCGGGTTGCACAGGCTTTGCGCTTTTGGCGCTTAGTCCTGCTTGGTGCGCTCACATGCGCGGCGTTGGTGCAGCTTTCGCTGTGGTTCGCCGGTGCGCCCGTTGTGGAATTTCGATGACGGGGGCTCACTCGGGAAGTGTCGCAATTGCGGCCGTGGGTGCCGGACGCTGGAGCGCCGGGGGGGTCGCGGCGTAGGCTCCACGCATGCACCCGTGGTCCAGCATCGAGCCCGCATGTTACGTGCCCGTGCGGCCAGGTCCGCTCAAGATGCAGGCGGGACTGCGCAAATTCCCTGAGGACTTCGGGAACGGCGCGGCGGACGGATATATTTTCCAGCGAGATCTAGAGTTTGAGACGTACATCGCCGCGAAGGGGAACCCCGCGAGAGCGCAGGGCCGCGCCCCGCGAGAGCGCGCGTGGGTGACCGATGCTCCGGGAGATCGCGAGATCGTGCGGGAGGTGCTCGCGTGGAGCGACGCGAGGGCCAAGGAGGAGGTGGCGGGGTATGCGAGCGCAGCGACCGAGGACGGGGAGCAACCCGACATCGTGACCGCATGGGATCATTTTGCACTTCAGGTGCAAGAGGACCTCGCGGTCCTCCGCATGCACGGAGACGGCACGCATCGGCTCATCGCGGCGCATGTCTGTTTTCCATCCGGCTGGCGGCCCGAGCGTTTGGTGGGGGCGAGTTTTGACGAGATTCATCGGCCCGTTCCTGACTTCGCCGACGACTCGCGCGCCTCGGCGAGCATGGCGCGGAGCATGGTGGCGCGCGGACCTTACGTGCGCTTCGTGTGGACGGTGAGCGCCGACGACGTGCTCGACCATCACCCGGAGGACGGTGTCCGAGCGCCGCTCGAGGGGGCGACGAATCTGTGGCTTCGGGTGGAGCGGCAGCTCACGGTGCCCTTCGCCAAGGTGGGCGCATCGTTGTTTGTGATCCGCACCTTCCGGTACCCGGTGGAGTCGCTGGCGGCGTCGCAGCGGGCGGACCTGACCGATGCGGTGCGGGCCATGCCCGAGACGATCGCGGCGTACAAGGGTCTCGCGGCCGGTCGCGCGACCATCCTCGACCATCTCGCGGCGCTCGACAGCGCGTGAGCGTAGGCTCGGGCAACCTTGTGCCGGTGTGAGGCGGACCGTTCGAGGGGGGCGAATCCTCATGGGAGGACGCGTGTGAGGCGGGTTTGTGGATGGCGAGCGTGACCCTTCTGGGATGTGCCGCGGACGACCCTGGCGAGTCCGAGAGCGCGACGGCGAGCACGTCGAGCGGCGAACAGGGGAACGGTAGCGGAGATGGAGACGTCGGGGGGCAGCGCGGCGTGTGAGAACTCCGAGCCGTTGACGAGCCCCGCGACGGGCATGCCCACGGGCTTTGTGCGCTGCAGCGACGGGTTCATTCACCGCGAGGAGGTGGTGGCGATCCCCTCTGTGCAGACCCCGCCCAATTCTTCCTGCGGAGGGGACCTCGACGATTGCATGACCGATGCAGACTGCAATGGCGGATCGCCGGACGGGCTCGCGCGGTGCGTAAAGCTCGTCGGCTGCTCGTGGTTCTGTGGCTGCGTGGGAAGCTGCGAGGTGGACAACGACTGCGGACCAGGGCGCGCCTGCGTCGGTGCGGAGTTCACGGGGGACGTGCCCCGCTGCGTTCCCGCGGGGTGCAGCGACTCGAGCGAGTGCGGCGAGGGGCTATGTGGCATCAGTGTCATGAAGGCTGAGGATGATTGGCATCCCACGATCGAGCTTGCCTGCATGACGGATTCGTCCGCGTGCCGTATGGACAACTGCACCCTGTCCGATATGCCAAACGCGTCCAGCCTGGGCCGAGCCAACTTGCCTGGCGGTGGACGGGCAATGGACCTGCGTCGCAGTGGCCGGCGTTTGCGGTTAGGGGGTGCCGGTCTCAGGCAGCGCTGGGCATCTGCAATCTACATATCCGCCGGACGGCACATCCAGATCGCGATGCGCAGGGGATGGGGGATGAGGCTGTCTTGTCCTGGCCGCGGCACCCCGGGTATGGTTGCGGCGTGTTGACCGCTTTGTCTCGTCGTTTCGTCGCTCGTCTTCTGAGCGTCTCGTTTGTTTTCACGGCGGCCTGCGGGGCGGAGGCAGGTGACGTCGGCGTGGACGACGGGGACGGAGGCACCGGTGACGAGAGCGACACCGGGGACGGGGACGCCTGGGACGGCACCTGGCCCACGCTAGACTGCGATC
>CALKDV010000343.1 GCA_938084085.1 uncultured Nannocystaceae bacterium | reverse complement strand
AGGTGCACACACAGAAAAGTTAGTCATCGATTCTGCATTCCGCAACAACCAACTGGAGGCAAATCGGATATACTGCTCCAAATCGACGCCACCCTTCAACTCAGATTGTATAGAAGTCTCCTTGACAATTATATCCCATCGCTCTCCCACTTCTTCTGGGTCCAACGTTTTTCCCAACAGATTCGTCAGGTCGATTAGACCTATTCTCCCATCCCCGTCGACATCCGCGGCATGGAAACCAAATTCTAAATCTTTCCGCATTTCCGGTGTTATAATATGATTGACCACATTTGGGTCGTCGTCAACAAGTTGAAGAAATCTTTCTGGGCGTGCCGACGAATGCTCGGGCCCAGCTCCTTCCAATCCATGCGGTAACAACATCACAAGATTTGATTGGACGGACCATTTGTGCTCCCCACTAACGATAAAATTGTCGATCATCGGTTGCGCGACGTTGGCAAAGTCGCCGAATTGAGCCTCCCAGATCACGAGCGCGAAGGGGGAAGCGAGGCTGTATCCAAACTCAAAACCGAGCACCGCAAACTCGCTCAGCGGGCTGTTGTAGCAGTGAAAGGAGGCTTGGTCCTCACGCAGGTGAGACAAGGGGACGTATTGGTCGCCCGTGTCGGAGTCTACGAGGACTACGTGGCGATGACTGAAGGTCCCGCGCCGGCAATCTTGTCCGCTCAATCGCACCGGGTGGCCCTCCATAAGGAGTGAGCCATAAGCGAGGTGCTCCGCCGCGGCCCAGTTCACCGGGGCCTCGCCGCGGTACATCTTAAGGTGTTCTTGGAGCACGCGCTCTACCTTGCGGTTGACGCTCAGCCCGTCGGGGCGGGCGGCGAGCTTGGATGCGACGGCGCCGGGGATCGCGGTGTCGATGGAGGTGTCGGGGGTGTCGTCGGGCTCGTCCCCGCCGATGTAGTCCTCCCACATCCCGTGCATCGGAGCGAGCGCGGCGGCGGGGGGACCGTCACGGCGCACGCGCTCAAGGGCCGCGGTAAATTCCGCGTTGAACTCCGCCTCCATGGTCTTGCACGCGTCGACGCTGGTCGTGCCACGTTGGATGAGGAGTTCTTGGTAGCGGCTTCGGACGCTCGAGTGCTCGTGGATGAGCTTGTACATCTCGGGCTGGGTGAAGGTGGGATCGTCGCCCTCGTTGTGCCCAAAGCGTCGATAGCAGTTGAGATCGATGATAACGTCGCGCCGAAAGCGCTGGCGAAAGTCGACGGCGAGGCGCGCGACGTAGGCGGCCGCCTCGGGGTCGTCTCCGTTCACGTGGAAGACGGGGACTTGGATCCCTTTGCCAACGTCTGTGCAATACATCCCCGATCGGCCGTCATTCGGGTTGGTGGTGAATCCGACCTGGTTGTTGAGGACGATACGGATCATGCCTCCGGTGCGGTATCCGTCCAGTTGCGACAAGTTGAGCGTCTCCGCGACGACCCCTTGGCCGGCGAAGGCCGCGTCGCCGTGAAGGGAGACACCGAGGCTCGCGTCGAAGCCCATCGAAGGCTTCGCGTCCTGCTTGGCGCGGACACGGCCTTGAATCACAGGGGTGATGGCTTCGAGGTGGCTCGGGTTGAAGGCGAGGGCGAGGTAGATGGGCTTGCCGTGCGCGGTGACGTGCTCACGGTGATAGCCGAGGTGGTATTTCACGTCGCCGGCGCCGAGCAGCTCGTTGGGATCGAAAGAGCCCTTCTGGAACTCCGAGAAGACCTCGGCGGCCGACTTGCCCATCACGTTCATCAGCACATTCAGACGTCCACGGTGCGCCATGCCAAAGATCACCTCTCCGATTCCGGCGTCGGCGGCGGTGTCGATAAGGCAGACCAACGTGGTGATGACGCTTTCGGCGCCCGCCACGGAGAACCGCTTTGCGCCCAGGAACTTGGAGTGCAAAAACTGGTCGACCATGTCGACATTGACGAGCTTGTGGAGCATGCGGTGCTGCTCCGCTGGCTCGGGGGTGACCTGATTCTCGCACGACTCCATGCGCTGGCGCAGCCACTCGCGCTCCTCGGAGGCTGGGAGAGACCAATACTCCACGCCAATATTTCGGCAGTAGGTGTTTCGCAGCTTCCGGAGGATCTCGCGCAGCGGCGCCGGCTCGGGCAGCAGTCCGCTCGAGTGGAAGCTGCGATCGAGGTGGGCGTCATCGAGTCCGAAGTTGGACGGATCGAGCATGGGCGCTCGCTCCTGTCTCGGTCGGTCGAGGGGATCGATGCTCGCCCCAAGATGACCGTGGATTCGGTACGCCTCGATGAGATCCTTGACGCGGTTTTGGAGGAGCGTCTGTTCGGTCGTCTCCTCCCGCAGCCTCGAAGAAGAGACGGGCGGCGAGCTCGATCGACGGGGCACATCCGCGGAGGGCGGGGGCATCGGCCCACCGTCAGGATTGAGCAAGGGGATCCACTCGGTGGGCACAGACGCGGGGTCGCGTTGATACGCCTCGTAGAGGCCCTCAAGGAAGGCTAGATGATAGACGGAGAGCGCTCGTTCGCGGTCCATAGCGAGGACGGAGTTTAGCGGTCTCGCCCCCCGAACCCAAGCTGAACAACCATCAAATTCGCGAATAATTACGGATTTGACCTCGGGCCCAGAGATCGGTGTGCAGCGTGGGTCACAGGATGGAGCGCGGCGCGCGAAAGGGGCTCGGTGCGCGGTCGCGCCGGGAGGCCGACGGAAGCTTCCTCCCGTTGCGGGGGCGTGGAAGCGGGCGAGGGTCGCGTGATACGGTCCGTCCCGTGACGGAAGATGCGATTCGACAGAGCCTGAGCCGACGCGTGGCGGACACCTTGCTGGGCGCCCGTGAGTCCTGGACACGTCGGATGTTCGAGCTCGCGAACTCCATGCGCGCGGATGGTGGGGGACCTGTCTACGATCTTTCCCTCGGAAACCCGAGTCTGGAGCCCCCGGAGCAGTGGAAAGAGGCGGTACGGACGCAGCTCGCGGACTCGGCGCCTGGGCGCCATCGATACATGACCAATGCAGGGTTCCCGGAGGTGCGCGCGTTTATTGCGGGGCGGGAGGCCCAGCGCTACCAGATCCCTCTCGAGGCGGAGGACGTCACGATGACCGTGGGCGCCGCAGGGGCGCTGAACGTGCTGTTTCGGGCGGTGCTCAACCCTGATGATGAGGTGATGGTGCCGGCGCCGTATTTCTCCGAGTACGACCACTACGCGGCCAACGTGGGCGCCGTCTTGCGCCCGATCCCGACGACGGAAGATTTTGAGCTCAACGTAGACGAGCTCGTGGGCGCCGTCACAGAGCGGACTCGGATCCTCTTGCTGAACTCGCCCAACAATCCCACCGGGGCGGTCTACGGCGAGGACAGCCTTCGCGCGCTCGCATCGGGGCTACGCGGGCTGCGTGAACGCGGCCAGCGGGTGCTCGTGGTGGAAGACACCCCGTACCGCGATGTGGTGCACGACGGGAGCCACGTCAGCTCAATGCTCGAGCACTACGAAGACACCGTTTTGATCACGAGCCACTCCAAAGATCTCGGGCTGGCGGGAGAGCGAATCGGCTACTTGGTGATCTCGCCGCGGGCCCATGCGCGGGTTCCCCTGCGGCGTGCGACGAGCTTTTGCAACCGCGTCCTAGGGTTCGTGAACGCGCCCGCGTTGATGCAGCGTGCGCTCCCCCATGTGCTCGGACACCCAGACGGTACGGTGGACGTGGGCATCTACGCCGACAACTGCAAGCGCATGGCCGACACCCTCCGTGAGCTTGGCTTCTCGCTGCGTGATCCGAAGGCTGGTTTCTTCTTATTCCCTGGACTTCCGGAGGCGATGCGAACCGCGGAGGGCGGCGACATCGCGTTGACAGAAGCGTTGAGAGAGGCGCGCTGTGTGGTGGTCCCGGGAACGGCGTTTGGCCGCCCGAATTTCTTGCGCCTGTCCATGTGCGTGAACCCGGAGACCGTCGACGGCGCGATCGCTGCGTTCAAGCACGTGTGCCCTTAGACCGGTCCTGCGCCCCGAGAAGGGGACTTGGCTCGCGTCACCCTCGCCGCGGGAATGCGCAGAGGCATGCCGAGGTTGGGGGGGCATGGTGTCCACCATTCGTCAATCCCCCCAGGATGTGCCACCCTCCTCCGTGATGGCCGGCCCGAACATTAACCTCGATGTCCTTGACCGCCCCGCGACCTATTCAGGTGAGGGGATCTCCGTGAAGTCCTTGGAGGAGGACATTCACCAAGAACGCGAAGTCCAGAACACCAAAGTCGATGAGCTCAAGGTGCTGCGGGAGCGCAATGTCGAGATCAACCAGGCCATGGCGGATGAGCTCGCGAAGCTGCAAAAGTTCTCCGATTACCTCAACGGCACCGCCTATGAGGGTGGCGTTCTCGCGGGCCTGAAGAGCCTCCTGAGCAACATCCCTGGCCTTGGTTCGCTCGCGATCAGTCAGCGCTCTATCGAGCAG
>CALKDV010000342.1 GCA_938084085.1 uncultured Nannocystaceae bacterium | reverse complement strand
CGACGGCGACGGCGACCCCTACGGTGACCCGGCCGACGGTTGCGTCGGTGAAGAGGTCGGAGTTGGCCTTATGGGGATTGATGGCGAGTTTTGCGGGGCACCGTGTGCCGCAAGCACCGATTGCCCCGACGCTCCCGGCATGAGCACCGCGCAGGCTGGTTGCTTCATCAATGACGGCATGGGCGGAGGCCTCTGCGGGCTGCTTTGCACCGTCAGCGACGGCGCGGACGCGTGTCCGACGGGCATGGGATGCCAAGACCTGATGGACGGGGACTACCCCGACACCGGCTTTTGCACCTGGCCGCAAGGCTAGTCTCGCTCGGTCCGAACAGGACAAAAAACGCGTCCCCGACTACGGGGGCGCGTTTTTTTTGATGCTCAACGTGCGTGGAACGATGGCGACGCCGCGTCGCCCACGGGTGTGACCGAGGGCGCCGAAGTCCGATACACTCAAGCCATGACGACGTCTCACGGTAGCGAGCCCAAGGCGCTAACTGCATGCGTCCCGTGGCAGCAGCTGCGCTTGTTGGCGAGTCAAATCGGGGACAAGGGCGCTCGCGAAATGTTTGGGTCCGAAATGGAGCGAGCCGAGAGGCTGTCTCGGGTCCCATTCGAGGACCTCGTCGTCGATTTCTCGAAGCAGCCGGTGGACGACGAAATCCTCAAGGTCCTCCTCGCGCTCGCGGAGGAGAGGGGAATTTCCGCTGCGATCGCGCAGATGTTCGCGGGAGAGCCGATCAACGTGACCGAGGGTCGAGCCGCGCTGCACGTGGCGCTCCGCATGCCCAAACACGCCTCCGCGATGGTTGAGGGCGAAGATGTCATCCCAGCGGTCCACGCGATGCGCGCTCGCGTGTCCGCGTTTGTCGAGGGCGTACGGAGCGGGGCGATAGTCGCTGCAGACGGTGGCGCGTTCACGGACGTGGTGAACATCGGGATCGGAGGGTCCGACCTCGGGCCTCGCATGGTGACAGAGGCGCTAGCTCCCTACGTTACGGGAGGGCCGCGCGTCCACTTCGTGTCCAATGTCGACGGCTGGGATCTCACCTCCACGCTCGCAGGCCTGGACCCGCGGCGCACGATGGTGGTGGTGGTGTCGAAGACCTTCATTACCCAAGAGACCATGACCAACGCCCACGCGGCACACGCGTGGTTGGTGGACGGAAACGGGCGTGACGCGGAGGGGCTCGAGCGGCACCTCGTCGCGGTCACAGCGTGTGAGAAGCGGGCGGTACATTTCGGCGCAGTCCCGTCCCAGACCTTCGGCATGTGGGATTGGGTCGGCGGCCGCTACTCGCTCTGGTCGTCGGTGGGCATCTCTATCGCGTTGGCGGTGGGGATGGACTACTTTGACTCGCTGCTCGAGGGCGGGCGCGAGATGGACGAGCACTTCCGGCACACGCCCTTGGACAAGAACGTGCCGGTCCTCGCCGCGATGATCGGGATTTGGAACTCAAATTTTCTGGGCGCCCACACCCACGCGGTGCTGCCCTATGATGAGCGCTTGCGGCTCATGCCCGCCTATCTCCAGCAGGCGGACATGGAGAGCAACGGGAAGTCTACGCGGCTTGACGGCTCCCGCATCGAAGACACGCAGACCGGCCCGGTGGTGTGGGGCGCCGTGGGGACGAACGGACAGCACGCATTTTTTCAGCTCCTGCACCAAGGAACACGCACGGTCCCCGCCGATTTTTTGGTGGCGGCGAACGCAGACCACGGACTCGATAAACACCATGAGATCTTGGTGGCGCACGCGCTGGCGCAGTCCCAGGCGTTGATGGTGGGGCGCGACGCCGCGGCTGCCCGCGCAGTCGTAGAGGAGGAGGGGGACGACGTGTCGATCGCCTCGCATCGGATCTTCGGCGGCAACCGACCGAGCACGACGATGCTGTACAAGCGGCTCACCCCCCAAACCTTGGGGAGGCTGATCGCCTTCTACGAGCACAAGATCTTCGTGCAGGGGAGGGTGTGGGGCGTCAACAGCTTCGACCAGTGGGGAGTTGAACTCGGAAAGACCCTCGCGAAGGAGCTGTTGCCTGCGGTTCAAGGGGGCGCGGTCCCGGCCGACGCCGACGCGTCGACGCGCCATCTCCTCGGTCACCTGCGACGGATGCGTTCCAAGGCCTAAATTCTCACGAGTTGGTGCGGCCGTTGCCGTCGGACGCCATCCTGGGTAGCGTCCCCCTCGTGAATCGCGACCCATGGGAAATGGACATCTCGTTGTTGGAAGACGGTGCCAACGCAGCCCTCGCTACATGGACCCGGGCGCTGCTCGGCAGCGGGCCGGAGGGTGCGCCCCCCGCCTTGCCACAGGAGGTCGCGCGCGAGCTCGCTGAACAAGGGCCGGTAGCGATTGGTGTTTGGGTGGATGGCCAGTCGGTCGTCCAGGAGATGCGGAGTGGAGATAGATCGTGGGCGGAGGGGATGCAGGCCTTGGCGGCCGCGCACCTCCCCGCGATTCGTCTTGCAGAGGGACAACGCGGCTACGTCGCGTTCGCGCTCGGTCATGACCCAGTCCCGCTTAACTTCCGCGAAGGTACGCCAGAGCGGCGCGAACTCTGCTCGAATATCCATCGCGGGATGTGGGGCCTCCACGCGACCTTCGACGGCCGCAGCGAATGGATCTCGCCATTTGAGGTGATCATGAAGAACCGGGGGTTTCGGGTGTTGGTCGAGGAACTCGGGAGGGCGATGGAGGTCCCGGCGTCGACCTTTCAAGAGCGAGTGGAGCTCGTGCGTTGGAAGACCCACCACATGGTCGTTGAGCTCCATCAGGATCGACCGACTGTGCCGATGCATCGGGCGAGTCGGCTCGTACATCCCAAGCAGATCACCCGCGAGGGCGTACAAGCGCTGGCGGATCGGATGGGAGACTATCTCTTCCGGCACGTGAACGAGGAGGGGGCGCTCACCTATATTTATGAGCCCGCGCGGGGTGAAGACGTCGACGGCGGAAACAATATGATTCGCCAGTGGATGGCCACCGTGTGTATGAACCGGGTGGCCGCGGATCGTGGGAACGATCGCGAGCTGTACGCCGTCGTAGAGAAAAATATCCGCCACAACCTTCGGCGCTTTTACCGACCGACGGGGAGCGCGGGGGTGATCGAATATGACGACAAGGTGAAGCTTGGCGCGGTGGCGCTTGCGGTGCAGGCGTTGATAGAGCACCCCAAGCAGGCGGAGTTCGCCCGCTACGCCAACCGACTGCTCAAGTCCGTAGATCGATCTTGGGAGTACGAGAAGGGCTCGGGGAGGTTCTTGACTCTGATGAAGCCTGTCAACCGGAACATGGGGCACAACTTCTATCCGGGAGAGGCGCTGTTGACCTGGTCCATGGTCTACCAGCGAGATCCGAGCAAGAAGCTGCTGGATCGCTTCATGAAGTCCTACCAGTACTACCGGTTTTGGCACGTGGAGAATCGCAACCCCGCGTTTATCCCGTGGCACACCCAGGCCTATTTCAACATGTGGGAGATCCTCGGGGACCGCGAGCTCGCGAACTGGACGTTTGAGATGAACGACTGGTTGATCGAGCAGATGTTGCAGGTACACAGCCCGCTCTATCCCGATATCGCGGGTCGATTTTACAACCCACGAAAGCCCAAATTCGGGACGCCGCATGCCTCTTCTACGGGCGTGTACATGGAGGGGCTCATCGACGCGTTCGAGATGGCCGACCGCCTCGGCGACACCGTACGTCGGGAGCGTTATCGCCTGGCGTTGTGTCGTGGGATTCGAAGCTGCTGGCAGCTGACGTTCACGGATGAACTCGAGGCTTTCTACGCGCAGGATCCCGCCCGCGCGGTCGGGGGCGCTCGGACGTCCCTGTACAACAACCTGGTGCGCTGCGACAACGTGCAGCACAACCTCATGGGCATCCTCAAGCTGCTGCGCAGGTTCAAAGACGAAGATTTTCACCACCCCGATCCCGTGTGGGAATCCAAGTAGCGCCAGGACCGGAGCGCTCAGGAGGCCATCGCAGGGCGCCGATCGGGTCGCTGTTTCATGAGCGTAATCTCAAGGGTGCCCCGCTCCAAGGACACGGTCGAGCGCGCCGGATCGATGGCGCACGAGAGCCGGAACACGCGGGCGAATTGAGCCGTGGGAGCGTCACGCAGCGGCGCGAGCAGGTCCCACGGTGGCGCCGCACAACGCAGCGTGCCCTCAATACGGAGCGCGTGGGGCTCCGTCTCGACTCGAAGGTGCTCTGCGACAAGCTCAGGGCTGTGGCTGCGCAGGCGGTACCCGTCGGGTCTCTCCTCCAAGGCCAGCACCGGCCGGTCTGGGTCATCGAGGTGATTGCGCGCCAAGATGTCTCGCCAGGCCAGCGACGCCAGGTCGCAAATTTCGCTCCGTTCGTCCATTCGCCGGCAACCTAAGGCCGCGATCCTCGACGTCAACCCCCCTTCGAAACTGTGGGGGCGTGAACCGCGAAGCGACGTCAGAGGTGGACGTCGACGCTCTGGGCGACCCGCTTGGCCTTGGCTTTGGCCTCGTCGAGGTTGTCTCCCCGCGCGAGGCCCACCCCGAGTCGGCGATGTCCATGCACTTCGGGCTTTCCAAACAGTCGCAGCGCCGTGTCGGGCATACGGAGGCCGTCGGGGTTCACCGAGAACCTGGGCGCGTCGCTGTCGCCCTCGCCGAGGATCACGTAGCTCGCGGCGGCGCCGTGTTGGCGAATGTTGGGAATCGGCAGCCCAAGAATCGCGCGCACGTGCAGCGCAAACTCGCTGAGGTCTTGGGAGATCATTGTGACCATGCCGGTGTCATGGGGGCGCGGAGACACCTCCGAGAACCAGACCTCGTCGCCCCTCACGAAGAACTCCACGCCGAAGAGCCCGCGACCGCCGAGTGAGTCTGTGACGGCGCGAGCCATGGCT
>CALKDV010000341.1 GCA_938084085.1 uncultured Nannocystaceae bacterium | reverse complement strand
GCTGACCGCCCAGACCGCGGAGGATGGGTTGCTCATGGCAAAGACCGCGCCGCCCATGCACGTGATCGTCGCCATCTCCACCCCTGGGGTGGACGGGACCGATGCGATCTCCCAGCTCGTCAATTCGCGACACTCCCCAGTGGTGGTGGCCGTCCATGACGATCCGACGGAGGAGATTCGAGCGCACGCCCGGAGCCAGGGAGCGCGCATGTGCCTGCCTACGGTGGCCGTGGTGGGATCGGCCCGCGAACTTCTCGGTTTGTGAGATGCAGCACCCAGTGTTTTGCGCGTGGAGCGCTGAACCCCAGAAGGCGTTAACGGCGCTCCGTGGCCTGTGAGCGGCGCCGTTCGCAGGCCGGACTCACGGTGCTTGGGGTGCGGCGGTCGCAGCGGGCAGCGGGCATGCCGCTCGTGGAGTCTTGACCCCGCAGCGGGTGCTCGGCGATAAGCCGAACATGTCCAAGCGCATCGTCCATATCGTCGGCACTGGCACGATCGGAGAGCCGCTCATCGGTCTCTTCTCCCACTTCAAAAAAGAGTTCGGCATTGACGAGGTGACCTTTCACAAGCGTACGCCGCTGTTGGACGAGCGCGCCAAGGTGCACGCCATGGTGCGCAAGGGCGCCACGCTTTGCACCGACGAGCAGAGCGTGGAGAAGTTCGAAGCGCTCGGGCACAAGATCTCTTATACGACCCAAGAGGCGCTTGAGCGGGCCTCCGTCGTCATTGACTGCACCCCGGTGGGCAACAAGCTCAAGCCGCAATACGTTGAGACGAGCGGCCCGAAGGTGTTTATGGCGCAGGGCAGCGAGCTCGGCTTCGGCCAGCCCTACGCGCGCGGTATCAACGACGAGTCCCTCAACCTCGACGAGCGCTTTGTTCAGATCGTCTCGTGCAACACCCACAATATCTGCGTGTTGCTCAAGACTCTCGGCGCCGCGCCGGGCCAAGACATGGGCGTGACGAACGGCCGATTTTTGTGTCTGCGTCGCGCGACCGACATCTCGCAAGCCGACAGCTTCATCCCCTCGCCGGAGGTTGGCAAGCACGCCGACCCGCGCTTCGGCACGCACCACGCCCACGATGCATGGCGCGTGTTCCAAACTGTGGGCAAAGACCTCAAGCTGTTCTCGAGCGCCGTGAAGCTGCCCACGCAGTACATGCACGTGCTGCACTTCTCCATCGATCTCGACCACAGCACCACGAAAGAGCAGCTCATCAGCCAGCTCCGCGAGAACCCCCGCGTCGCGTTGACCGAGAAACGATCGTCGACCTTGGTGTTCTCCTTCGGGCGCGACCATGGTTTCTATGGCCGTATCCTCAACGAGACCGTGCTGCCCCCGGACACGCTCCACGTGTCTGAAGATGGGCGCACCGTCACGGGTTTTTGCTTCACACCCCAAGACGGAAACTCGCTCTTGAGTTCCATGGCGTGCGCGCTGTGGTACCTCGACGGCTCGGACCCTCGCGACCGTCTGCAGGTGCTGCGCCCCTACATGTTCGAGGAGATCTAGGGCCGCGAGCAGGAGACCTGCGGCGACGGCGATGCACGTGGGGTTCGCCGCGCGTGGCTATTGGGCCGCGGAGGCCTCGTCCGCGTCGATGAGGACGAGGTCGAGCACCGCGTCAATGTTGGAGACGTAGTGGAGCCGCAGGTCCTCGCGGGCGCGCTCGGGAATCTCTGGTTCATCTTTGCGGTTGCGCTCGGGCAAGATCACGTCGCGGATGCCGGCGCGGTGGGCGGCCAGCACTTTCTCGCGGATCCCACCCACGGGGAGCACCTGCCCACGCAGGGTCACCTCTCCGGTCATGGCGATGTCGTGGCGAACCGGGACGCCGGTCATGGCGGAGACGTACCCGGAGATCAAGGCGACGCCCGCGCTCGGCCCGTCCTTGGGAATCCCCGCCGATGGCAGGTGCACGTGCAGGTCGTGGTCTTTCATGAAATCGCGGTCGATGTCGAAGGACTCGGCGCAGCTGCGGACGTGGCTCAGCGCGGCCTGGGCCGACTCCTTCATCACGTCCCCGAGGCGGCCCGTGAGGCGGAGTTTGCCCTTGCCCCAGGTGGAGGTGACCTCTACGAACAGCAGACGTCCGCCGGTGGGGGTCCACCCCAAGCCGGTGACCACGCCCACCTGCGGTGACTTGTCGGCCAGCTCTTCAAAATACTTGGGCGGTCCGAGGACGTCGCGGATGTGATCGCGGTCGAAGAGTTCGGGGACGCTCTTTCGCTCGGTGATGCGCATGGCGGTGTCCCGCATCACGGAGGCGATGGCGCGCTTCAAATCGCGGACGCCGGACTCGCGCGTGTACCGGGTGGTGAGATCGATCAGCGCCTCGCGCGTGAGTTCGAGAGACCGCCCTCCGAGCCCGTGGTCTTCTTTCAGCTTGGGGATGAGGTGGTCACGCGCGATGCAGAGTTTCTCCTCCACCGTGTAGCTTGTGATCTCGATGACCTCGAGACGATCGCGGAGCACCGTGGGGATCTGGCCGAGGTAGTTGGCAGTGGCGATGAAGATGACGCGAGACAGATCGTAGGGCAGGGCGATGTAGTGATCCTCAAACTCCGAGT
>CALKDV010000340.1 GCA_938084085.1 uncultured Nannocystaceae bacterium | reverse complement strand
CCTGTCAGCTCGGCAACAACGGCGAGGTGGTCGACCCGCTGTTCTCCATCGTGCACGGGTTTTTGCTGCTCGCCTCCGGTGACAATGACGGCCTCGTCCCCGTAGAGAGCGCGAAGTGGGGGGACTACCAAGGCACCATCTCCGCAGACCACATGGACGAGGTGGGCCAGATCGCCGATGTGTTCAACCTCGCCTTCGATCACAAGGCCTTCTTCCTCGGCGAGATTCGTCGCCTCGCGGCGCTCGGACACTGAGCCGCGCCCACCGGGCATCTGCGCGCGCAGCCTCCACCGAACCGCGCTCCCCCCAATTCTGCCGTCTTCGGGGGTCTAGAGCCGATTACCCGCGATCACGAAGGAGGTTTGACGCTCCTGCGGACGTCGTCCTAGAGTGCGTTCGGCCCTCGCGGCCCACCTGCATCATGATGAAGCGAAGCATCCTCGGTCTCTCCCTGCTCCTGTTGGCCCCGTTCGCGCCCTCGTGCGACACCGCCACGAACTCCATGACGGTCCCACCCAAGGTCCTCAAGCCTGGCGGCATCTACGTGGCCACCAACAACGGCTGCGCCGAGGGCTGCGACAAGATCGTCCGTGGCGATCTCATCCAGAGCATCGACGGCAACGCGGTGAAGACCACCAGCGACTTCTTGGCCGCCAACATCACGGACGGCAAGCCCCACACGCTGGGCGTCTACAAGCAGTCCGACAAGGCCGTCCAAGACATCACCGTCGTCGCGGAGCCCAGCGACAAGATGCCCCCGATCAAATCTGCCCCGCCGTTTTGGACCGTCGGCGCGGAGGACCTCGACAAGGCGCCCCCCGGCTGGGCCCGTCGCCGTCTGTTCGGACACGCCAGCCCCCAGATCCAGCTGTACAGCGTCGACGGTGGCCTGGTCACCGGCCGCGACTTTTACGGCAAGCGGCAGTTTGTGGTGTTCTGGGACTGGCAGACCTCCAGCCAACAGTTCGACAACACTGTGCTCTTCCAGATCCTCCAGAAGGCCCAAACGGACCTGCGCGCCAAGGGCTACGGCGTGTTGTTCGCTTACGTCCCGCTGCCAGGTCGCGCCAGCCGCCCGGCGCCCAACGACAAAGACATCCGCAATCAAGCGGCGCGCGATGAGGTGAAAGAGGACGACGGCGGGCCCTTGGAGTGGCCGCCCATGTTCCGCTATCCCAACGCCACCGAGTTTCAAGAGGCGCAAAACCTCGGCATGGAGGGGGGCCGCACCTACCTCGAGTCCATCGGCGAATCCCCGGCCATCATGATCATCGACGAGCACGGGATCATCCGCTGGCACTCAGAGGGCACGATCCCCGACCCCGAGAATCCAGCCGGTCAAGCCAAGGACGAGGCGCAGTACACGATGATTCGCGCCATCTCCTTCGCGCTCGAAGACATGTAATCGCTTCCAGCGAGCACAAACAACGCGCCCGCGCTTCTTCGCGTCGGCGCGTTTTTTTGTACGCGACGCCTCTAGACGCTATCGAGCCACGCGTTCGAGGAGCCACGCCCGCGCCGCCTCAGGATCGAGCGGCGCCACATTCCCCTCGCCCCACGCTGCGAAACATTGGGTCAAGATCGGACCCAGCGCCTCGAAGTCTTCCACGACCGCGACACCCGGGGGCTGCTCAATGTCTTGATGGTCCCCCACCACGATCAACGGCACTCGCTGCGCCATGGCGCCCATGGACGTCCGTGACGTGGCCCAGTAGTTCATCAGCGGCGCGATACAAAGGTGGGCGTAGCGACGGGTCCGCGCTGCTGCCAGCGGATTCGCCTCTTGATCGTGGCAAAGCTCCACTTGCACGCCGTCCGTCGCGTGGGCCTCAAGCTGCTCCACGATGGCGTCGCGGGCGGATTTTGCATACTCCGGTGGGATAAAAATGCTCACCTGGTAGCCCCCGTCCACCTTCTGCGGACGCTGCGGCGTCGCGAGCGGGACCATGGGGCCTCGATGTACATCGAAGAAAAATGCTCGCGGACGGTCCTCCGCTTCCTTGGCCTTCTCTGCGGTCGCGTCGTCCTCGGCCATGCCGTCCTTCACATCGCGGGTCCAGCACGCGCGCGCCGAGGCGTCGAAGATCACCGGTCCTGGCCATACAATCTCGTTCTCCCCCCCCATGCTGGTCAATAGATCGGCCGTTCCCGCCCACGGGCCATGCACCACGAGCGGAGTCTGCTCGAGCAGCTCAAGCCTCGATTGAGGGATCATCTTGAGCGCGATCCGAGGGATGATCCCGTGGATATGGATCTCGTCCGCCTCGTACATCAAGCTCAGCGCCTCGGGAATCTCCCGGTCATTCATGACCACGTCCGCGACGACGATCTCCACGGATGGATCCCACAGCTCGACCACCCGCCTGCGCACACTGTCGGGCCCGCTCACGCCAGGGATTTGGAGAGGATCCACGCCGATCATCTCGATCTGGGTGTTGCAGGCGACGAAGTGAACAGCGAGGGTCATGACCAATCGACGACGCGGCGCATCGTGCACACAGTGTCCTCGCTTCCGCCCCTCTCTGGCAAGTTCTCCGCGAACGCCTGACTCTTGTGGGCCCATGGCAGACCCCGTAAACGGCCACAAATCGCGGCCTGTCCGCCATCACTCCTCGAGGGGATGCCTTAATCGGGGTGCACGCGGAGCTTCACCTCGCACGGGGACAAGTTCCAACCCCTCCACTAGCCACGCCGGTGTGGTCACCTGCAGGTTCACCGTCTCCGTCAAGATACCCTCCACGCCCAGCGCCGCGCCGAGCCCCCCCCCGACCCCAGGCGGCACGCGAAACCGCGTGGTGTGGGGCGCATCCCCCAGCGCCCGTATTCGACGGAGCACCCGCAAACTCGCCGAGCTGAGCAGCGCCCCCCGAACGAGGGTTCTTGAGCCATCCGCTCCCACCCGAACGAGCATCGCCGGCGCGGGGAGATCCACGCGCCGCCCGGTGCCATAGCCCGCCGCCTCGTCGATCTCGTTGACGCCGAGCACGGACTCATCGCGCAGCGACTCCACCACGTAGATGTGGTCATAGCCGTCCTCACGAGCCCTGGCGAGGGCGTCCTCCTCGAGGGCCTCGGCGCCGCTGCCTGGCCGATGGCTGCGCAAGGTCAGATTGCTCGCGGAGGTCCCCTCCATCAAACTCAAGGTCCCTCGCGATCGCCCGTTGCTCGTTGGCATAGACGCGTTGGGGTGCCGCGTCATCCAGAGACTGCGCAACACGCCGCCGCCCACCACATCGATAGGCTCAGCCCACACCCCCTGCGTGTCCGCCCCGTAGCTCCCAAATCCTCCCGCGAGGTGGGGATCGTCGGAGAGATCGATCCACGGCGGCATCACCTGCGTGCCGAGCGAATCGATCCAGTGGGGCTGCAGCTCCGTCATGGGACCGTACTCCGACAACGGCGCGGGCGTCCCGGACGCGTGCGGCACCACGGTCACGGCGAGCAGCTGGGCGGCAGCAGAGGCGGACAAGACGAGGGGACCGTCGTAGTCCTCTTCAACCCGAGGCGCCTCCACCAAGAGCGCCAGGGCCTCCACCGTCTCCGCCACGAGGGCGCTCCCCTTCGTCGCCAAGGTCTTCCACCCCTGCCCTCCGAGCCACTCCTCGTCACGCAGGTGCAACACCGACGCCCGCGGCAGCACCAGCCCGTCGGCAGCCCGCGCCTGAGCCACTACGGCGATCACGAGCTCGATCCGCGACTCGCAGCGCGCGAGCCCATCCGTGTCCAGGTCGTCTCGTTGGGCGACAACCGCCTGCACCGTGACCTCGCCGCGCTCGATCCACGGCGCCCCATTGAAACCCTCTGAGAGCGTCCGCGTGAGGGCTTCAACGCGCCCCCGCTCCGCGGAGAGCCATCGCCGAGCCCCCGCCATTCGCGATGTCGAGTCCTCGCAGTCGCCCTGACCACCCGCCGCCTCGAGAGGCGTGGGAGCCGGGCTCCAGTCTGGAATCTGCGTCGGCGCGTTCAAGGAGGCCTCCGCCGCCCCGCGCATGTCGAGGCTCTCCAATGCTCCCTTGTAAGCTGCGTCCGCGGCGAGCCATACGGCGCGACGAGCGGCCTCCGCATCGGGCACGAGCGGGAGTTGGAACACCACCCGCGCGCCGCTCCCAAAAAACTGCGTGCTGTCTCGCGCCGGGGCGCCCACCCGCGCCTCCACTTCGCCCATGGCCCGGCGGACCAGCTGACTCTCCACAAGCGCGCCGTACCGACCCACGGCGTACAAGAGCGTGGCCCGCTGCAGCGTGGCCCTCAGCGCGTACGGCCGATCCGCGCCTTCGATGTACAGCCCGGCCAGCCCCCGCGACAGCTCCCCCCCCACCGCTTGTCGCTCCTGCCGCGCCGCGTCCGACGACGTCTCCGCCGCAGGTTCGGGGGCGCCCACAACCGCCCAGGTCACCGCGAGCGCGGCCACACCCGCCATCACCGGATCCTCCTACGGGCCCGATCGACGGTGAGATCCTCACGCGCCGGAGGTCCCAGCAACGTGGCCCGATCCGAGGCCCGATCGCTGCGTTCAATCTCCAGCTGCTCCAGCAAAAGCGCGGGGCTCGAGGCGCTCACCGGAACCCACCCCGACTCGGCGCCGCAGACCCCGTTGAACACCTCCATGCGATCCCCCGCCGCGACGATGGTCTCCAGCGCAGCGAGCGGGGTCCCCACGATGTCCACGCCACGCACGAGCTCGTCGGGGCGCCCGTCCACGTACACGCGAAGCACGAGCACCGGCAGCACCTCGAAGGCCTGCGCGCCGCTGAGTTCGGTGGTCGTATACCCACCAACGATCTCCTTGAACCACAGACCGTACGGCTTGCCCTGCCGGCGCGCGAGCTTGACAAGGGAATCTCGAAGGGTCTGCTCGGACACGGTCACGTTCGCGGAGACGATCAAGTTTCCTTGACGCGCGACCGCCTGATATCCCGGTGCCCGGCGCCCGTGTCCGTTGCTTCGATCCCCCTCAAAAACGGGAGCGCGGCTGCGCAGAAAATCACGCAACACCCCATCTTCAACGAGCACCACGGCCTCGGACGCCACGCCCTCGTCATCGACGACATAGTGACCCGCCAAGGGCTGCCCATTGAGGGACGCCGCCGTTGGATCATCCACCACGTCGAGGAAAGGCGGCAACACGGGCGCACCCATTTTCTGCGCGAAGGTCTGCCCTTCGCTCCGACTGCGCTGGCGATGCCCTTCGAGTCGGTGACCAAATACCTCGTGAAAAAATACCGCCGCCGCCCGTCCGTCGAGGATCGCCGGGCCCGAGAAAGGCGTGGCCAAGGGGGCCTCCCGCAGCGCGACCACCTCGCGGCGCAGACGGAGCGCGACCTCGACGACCGTCTCCTCGTCCGGCAGCGCGGCCAGGGACTGACCATCAAAGCTCGCGAACCGCTCCACAGTCATCCCGTCCTCGGCCTGCGCGCTGACCTCCATCGCGAGGCGCACCCGCGTGGTGGCGTGGACCGAGCGCCCACCGTCCGTATCCAGCAGATGATGGGTCTGTTCCACAAGCTGCATGGTCACCCGCGCTGAGAGGATGTGGTCATCCTCTTCGAGCAATTGAGAGAGCGCTCGCACGCGGGTACGCCAGCGGCCCCACGCCTCACGCATGTCGAGCGGCGGTCGCCATGCGTGGTTGACGCGCGAGGTTGGGGGCCCGAAATCATCGGGCGGCGACAGCCCTGGACCTTGGAGTTGTGCCTCCGACGACACCTGGGCGTGGGCCTCCAACGCCGCGGCGTACTGGGCGTCGGTGACTTCCCACAACCGTTGGCGCAGCGCGAGAGGTGCCGGATCCAGCGGAAAACTCGCGCCCGCACCAAGGCCATTGCGCTCGTAGGCCGCGGTCGGGTTGCCGTTGTCGAGCGCGCGCGTGCCGACGCGCACATCTACGTCCACCAGGCGAGTCCGCTCGTCGAGCTCTTCGATGATCGCGCCGCTTCGAGCTCCCAACCATCGGGCGCGCGCGTCGATCACGTCGTAGCCAAGGTAGTAGGCCGGCACGTCCAGCGAGGCGTCCAAGAGCTCTCGGTAGTGCTCTTGCTGGACCTTCTCAAGCAGGTCCATCAGCGCGCGCGTGCCCGCCGATAGATCGTCCGCGGTCTGTGTCGGGGCGAGGTCCCCCGCCTGAAGCGCGACCACGGAGGGGTCTCCTCGCTTCATGCGTGGGACCGACGCGCAGGATGCGACGCACCACGTCGAACATGCGAACGATGCCACCCACACGCCGGGCCACATGCCAGGAATTCGCCAAGGTCGGGGTGCCAACCTCGGTGGTCGCCGGATCAAGGGAGCGTGATCCCCGGGGCGCGCTCGTCTTTGGGATCGCGCGCGCGATACAACACGACGATCCGACCGATCACCTGGCAAAGTTGAGACGAGGTCTCCTCGGCGAGCGCCGCGCCTGCCTCGTCTCGAGGGCCCTCGTAGGACTGCCCCAAGCGCACCTTGATCAGCTCGTGGTCTTGGAGCGCGATCTCGATGGCCCGCACCACTCCCTCGGAGATGCCTTCGCCGCCCACCTGCACCACCGGCTGCAGTGGATGGGCGAGCTTTTTCAGGAATTTTCGCTGGGCGGAGGTGATGCGAGCGCTCATGAGTCGCCCAGCATAGGCGCAGAGCCCCAGCGTAGCCATACGAAAGATTCTTCGTTCCCCTCCCGGCCGAGGATCGGGGAGATGCACCGGTCTTCGAGCGCGAATCCCAGGGCTTGTGCCGCCTCCACCACATCCTCTTGCGCGCGCTGGCGAAGCGCCGGGTCCCGCACGATGCCCCCCTTGCCGACCCCGTCGCGCCCCACCTCAAACTGGGGTTTGACCAACGCGACCACGTCGGCCTCGGGGGTGAGGAATTTTGGCAACGGCGCGAGGATTTTGCGCAAGGAGATGAAGGAGCAGTCCATGACCACCAAGGACACCGGCTCCGTCACCTTCTCCGCGGACAAACTGCGGATATTCTCCCGATCGAGCACCACCACCCGAGGGTCTTGGCTCAGCTTCCAGACAAGCTGCCCGTAGCCCACATCCACGGCGAAAACCTGGGCCGCCCCAGCCTGGAGCAAGCAGTCCGTGAAGCCCCCGGTCGACGCTCCCACATCCATGGCGATTCGGCCCGCCACCTTGAGGGCCGAGAATGCGTCCAAGGCTCCACGCAGCTTGAGGCCCCCGCGAGAGGCGTAGGGGAGGACGCCCTCGTGTCCCCGCTTGAGCCGCACCTGAGCGTCGGTGCGCACCATGGTCCCCGGTTTGTCGACCGTGTGGTCCTCCACCACCACCACCCCGGCGAGCACCATCGCCTGCGCGCGGGTGCGGGACGTTGCGAGTCCACGCTCCACCACAAGGACGTCGAGTCGGCAGCGGTTCTTGGGGGGCTTGTGCGACATGGCTGACCTCCCCATAATGCGGACGATGGGCGCACACGTCGAATTGCTGGCTCAGTGGTTGGTGATGCCCGATTTTGGGCCCCTCACGCTCATTTGGGGCGCATGGCTGCTGTTGGGTCTAGGCGGACAGGTCGTCGCGAGGCGCGCGTACATGGAGGAACCGGTCCAGTGAATGCGAGGTCCCGGCGCCGATGGAAGGTTGCGCAGCGTCCCCAGCGTTGCTAGCTTCACGCCTCCTTGGGGCTGTAGCTCAGTTGGGAGAGCGCTGCCTTCGCAAGGCAGAGGTCAGGGGTTCGATTCCCCTCAGCTCCACTTTATTTTCCTTGTCGGTGTACCGCCCATACACTGCTCACACAGGTACCCATGTACAAGATCTTCAAACGCATCCGACGCGAGCCCCTCGAAGTCCAAGTCGCCGGTGCGTGCGACCCTGGCCTCGCGCGAGACCACAACGAAGACTCCATCGCCGTCTTCGACAACCAAGAGCGCGGCTATTACGCGGCGCTCGTCTGTGACGGCATGGGTGGGCACAACGCCGGAGAGATCGCCTCCGCGCTCGCCGTGGAGGTAATCGCGACGCACGTCAAAGAGCACTTTCACGAGGGCGACCCTCAGCAGCTCTTGGTAGATGCGTTCAACCTCGCCAGCCGCCGCATCGACGAATACGCCGCTGAAAACCCAGAGGCGCATGGCATGGGCTGCACAGCTGTGATGGTGCTAGGCACTGGAGAAGAATTTTGGACCGCCCACTCCGGGGACAGTCGCTGCTACC
>CALKDV010000339.1 GCA_938084085.1 uncultured Nannocystaceae bacterium | reverse complement strand
GGCCTCATCGAAGCGATCATGCGGGGGGTGGCGCTCTCGGTGCCCGCGCGCTTCATCGCGCCCGTGCTTTTTATCTTGGGGGCGTGCGGGAATATCGGCTCCGACGCCGGCGTGGTGGTCATCCCTCCCTTGGCCGCGGCGATCTACAAGCAGCTCGGACGCAACCCCATCACAGGGTTGTTGATCGGCTATGTTGGGGCCACGGCGGGGTTCACGGCGAACTTGCTCCCCGCGGGGACCGACGTGCTCGCCATGTCGCTGACGAACGCGGCCACGGGGGGCGAGCCCGAGGTGAATGTGCTCGCGAACTGGTACTTCATGGTCGTCTCGGTCTTTTTCTTGGCGACCTTGGGGACCCTCGCCACCAAGTGGTTTGTGGAGCCGAGGCTCCCGCAGGTGGAGTCCTCCGGAGAGTCGCTCGAGGCGCTCGGTGCTCGCGAGCGCAGCGCCGTCAAAAAAGCGACCTTCGCGATCTTGCTCGGAGGCGGTGTCTGGCTGCTCACCTTGCTCATTCCTGGGGGGCCACTTCGGCACCCCGATCCCGACCCCGCGTTGTTTTGGAGGTCGCCGTTTTTCCGCGGCCTGGTCCCTATTTTGTTCTCGCTGTTTGTGCTCGGCGGGGTGGTGTACGGGCGAGCTGTGGGCACGGTGAAGAAGGCGGATGATGTGCTCGATTTCATGGCCGATGCCATGAAGCGCATGGGCCCCTATATCGTGCTGGTGCTCGCCATCGCCCAGTTCACTGAGATCTTTCAGTTCACCCGCATCGACCGGCTGATCGCGGTCGAGGGTGCGCGAGGGCTCAAAAGCGTCGGGTTTGAGTCATTCCCGCTCGCGTTTTTCTTGGCCTTCATCGTGATCGTCGCGGTCGCGAATGTCTTCATGGGGAGCGCGTCCGCGAAGTGGGCCATCTTCGCGCCCATCTTCGCGCCCATGTTCATCTCGCTGGGCTATCATCCCGGCTTCACGCAGCTGCTCTATCGTTTGGGAGATTCCGTCACGAATTGCGTGAGCCCGCTGTATCCGTACTTCCCGCTGTTACTCGGGTGGATCGCTCAACACGACAAATCTCGGGCGAAGGTGGGCACCGTGCTGTCGTACCTGGTGCCCTACGCGTTTGTACTTTTGATCGGTTGGACCGTCATGCTCGGCATCTGGTATGCGCTGGGGTTGCCGGTGGGGCCAGACACCCCGATCGTCTTGCCGGCCAACTAACCTCCAGCAGCCGCAGCAGGGGCGTGCCTCGCCACGAAGATCAGATGCTCACTCTCTTCCGGGTCAAAGGGGCACTGATCGAACCCCCCGTACAGCGCGCACGGCTCTAGTCCAGCGTGCATGCTCGCGAGCATGAGCTCTTCCGCCAAGACGTAGCGCTGTGGAAGCGAGGCCTCGTAGACGCGATCGTTGGGGCCGACGTAGCGGTAGTGGGCCTCGATGGTTTGCGTGTCCCGATCCCAACGGCTCCGCTCATGAACAGTATAGGGCACCCCGTCGACCTCCACACGTTCGAGCTCGGTCCACTCGTCGAGTTGCCCCATATCTTCTTGGGAGGCGAGGTGGTGGAAGCCGTCGGCGGCGTAGGCGTCGACGGCCAAGATCCCGTCGGGGGCGAGGTGTGCGGCGGCCACGGCCAGACAAGCGCGGAGGCCCGCGGGCTCGCCGAGACAAAAAAGTCCGCTGTAGGGGATCAGCACCCGATCGAAGCGGCGACCGAGGTCGAGGGTCCGCATGTCCCCGCGCTGATACGAGATCGGCGGGGTGTGGTGAGGGTCCCGCGTGCGGTCGCGGGCGAGGGCCAAGAGCCCGTCATGAAGGTCCACACCTAGTCCCGTGGCCAACGGCGGGACGACGGCCGAGAGGACCCTGCCACTACCGCACCCGAGTTCGAGCACGCTCTGTGCTCCTTCGCAAAGCGTCGCGTAAAACTCAATGTCGCCCTCATTTCCGTGGTGGGTCGCGGCGTAGAATTGTGCGTCGTATGGCTCGCTCATCGCTCTTTGTCAGGCTTTCGTTTGAGCACCTGGAGGAGCTGTTTGATCGGGTACGGCTTGCGGAGGATGTGAGAGAACCCGAGTGAGTCCAGATCTTGTTCCTCGTACTCGTGGGTGTAGCCCGTGCTCAAGATGACGTACACGTCGGGATCAATCGACTTCATCCGCTTGAGCGTTTGAGCGCCGTCCATGACCGGCATCGCGAGATCGAGAACGACGGCCGAGTAGTGCTTTGGATCCTCCACAAAGTGTTCGAGCGCTTCGGCGCCATTGTTCGCCGAGACGATTTCGTAGCCGGCGGCGCGCAGGGCGGCGCCCGTCGTATCGAGGATCTCTTTCTCATCATCTGCGATGAGGATCGTCCTCCCGATCGGACGCGTATGAGACACGTCCGAGCGCGTTCGCTCTCGACGCCGAGGGACATCCTCCGGCGGGAGGAGGCAGCGAAAGCGAGTGCCCTCACCAGGGACTGAGTTCACCTCCATCGCCCCGTGATGGGAGTTGACGATTCCAATGCTTGAGGCGAGGCCGAGGCCGCGACCACGCTCCTTGGTGGTGAAGAAGGGGTCAAAGATGCGGCTGAGCTCCGCGGGGTCGATTCCTACGCCAGAATCCGCCACTTCGACAAACACGTACAGTCCGGGCGTTCGGGCTTCACCGAGATAGGCGCGCGCGAGCATCTCCGCGTCTGCGCGAACAACCCCGGTACGCACGACGAGATCCCCTGCACGGTCGCTCATGGCGTCGGAGGCGTTCGTGAGGAGGTTCATAATCACTTGCTGAATTTGTCCCTCGTCGCCGGCCACGGAGGGCAGGTCGTCTTGAAGTTGCTGCTGGATCCGAACGCGCTTCGGGATCGCCGGACTCGCGAGGTCGATGACATCCTTGGCCAGCTCGGAGAGGTTGACGCTCGTGAGTTCGTTTTGGCCTCGCCCCGCATATGCGAGCATCTTTGCCACCAGGCTCGCGCCGCGTTGCGCAGCGATGGCGACCTTATGGAGTCGATCCTCGATCCTCTTCTCCACGGTTCCCTGACTTAACAAAAGCTCTGTATTGGCGAGGATGGCCTGCAAGATGTTGTTAAAATCGTGGGCGATACCACCCGCGAGGAGCCCGATCGTCTCGAGTTTTTGTGCGTGGCGAATTTGGGCCTGCAACCGGTCGCGCTCGCGTTGCGCCCAATTTCTCTCGGTGAGATCGAATGCGGCGAGCAGGGTTGCGGGCTCATTTTTCCAGCTGACGACCATGCTCGAAAATTCTACGACCCGCTCGACCTCATCGAGGGTTCGGATTTTTGTCTCCTTGTCCTCAATCCCTCGCAGCGTAATAGAGGAGGTGGTGGAGATGTCTTGGCGACGCTCGTCAAAGAGCTCTTCAGTGGACCTCCCGATCACCTGTCCAGGGGACTCCGCGCCGAGCAGCCGGAGGGCCATGGCGTTGACGTCGATGAGGATGTCATCGCGGACAATAAACATTCCCACGGCGACACGATCGATGAGCTTGCGAAAGCGGGCCTCGCTCTGCTCCAGGGCGACCTCTTGGGATCGCGTGCGGCGGATCTTGACGGCGCCGACCCATGCGGAGGTTAACGCGGCGCCGATATGGGAGGCGACGACCAGCGCAGGCGAGCCGGGCTTCCAGGTGG
>CALKDV010000338.1 GCA_938084085.1 uncultured Nannocystaceae bacterium | reverse complement strand
TCTCGCACGAGGACTGGCGATATGTAGATTTGGCGAGCAAGCACGGGCGCCGCTATTGGCTGGTGAGCTTCTCGGGCATTCACATGTTCCCCACCTTGCTCGTATTTGGCGGCAGCGCCGCGCTGTGGCCGGCGCTCACCTCGACTGCCCCGTTGGGTTGGGGCGACGCGCTCGCGGCGGCGGTCACGCTGATCGGTATCGGTTGCGAGGCCTTGGCCGACCAGCAGCTTCGGGCCTTCCGGCTCCAGCGACTGCCCCGGGGCACAATTCTGAAGACGGGAATCTGGGCCTGGTCGCGGCATCCCAACTACTTCGGGGAGATGACGTTTTGGTGGGGTCTTTTTGTCTTCGCGGCGTTCACCGCGCCCTGGGTTTGGTGGACGATCGTGGGCGCTCTATCCATCAACTTGTTGTTCGTGACGGTGAGCCTACCGATGATCGAGGAGCGTCACGCTGCGCGTCGTGATGGCTGGCGGGCGCATGCCGACACCACGCCTCGCGTCTTCTTGCGGCCACCGCGGGGCGGCTGACGCAAGACGCGACAAAGGCAGGACGTGTACGCCCTGCCTTTGCCTCGTCAACGATTGCGCAGAGGATCAGCCGGCGTTGCCGAGGTTCTCCGCCACGAAGTCCCAGTTGATGAGCTTGCTGAGGAAGGTCTCGATATATTTGGGTCGCGCGTTTCGGTAGTCCACGTAGTAGGCGTGCTCCCACACGTCGAGGGTGAGGAGGGGGGTGGCGCCGTGCTTTTGCGGAAGGTCAGCGTTGCCGGTGGTCATGATCTCGAGCTTGCCGCCCCGCATCACGAGCCACGCCCAGCCAGAGCCGAACTGTCCGGCTGCGGCGGCGCTGAACGCGGCGTTGAACTCGTCGAGTCCACCGAAGTCGCGCTTGATGGCGTCGGCGAGCGCGCCGGTGGGCTCGCCACCGCCGGCGGGCTTCATGCACTTCCAAAAGAAGCTGTGGTTGAAGTGCTGCGCGGCTTGATTAAACAGCCCACCCTCGGCGCTCGCGATGATGTCGTCGAGCGACTTCCCCGCCCACTCGGAGCCCTCAGTCAACGCGTTGAGCTTGGTGACGTAGGCGTTGTGGTGTTTGCCGTGGTGGTAGTCGAAAGTCTCCGCGCTCATGTGTGGTTCGAGGGCGGTCTTGTCGTATGGAAGCGTGGGGAGTTCGAAGCTCATGTCGGTTCTCTTTTGTTGGTCTCTGGGTCGAGCGTCGCGCCGTGGAGGCGCGCGCATGGTTGTGCGGACACTATGTCGCGCGCCCGTAGGCATAGCGAATCTGGGCGCGCTAGGGAAGCGCAGAAGGGGAGAGCGCGCAGACCTCCTCTGGGGGGCCTCGTAGCCACGCCCCGAGCGTACTGCGCGGAACGCCGATGGCAACCGCGGCCTTGCGGATACTGCCGTGCTCCTCGACCAAACGCCGCAATAGCGCGCGTTTCATGGTGGCAAAATCCCCTCGGGGCACGGTGATCCCGTCTTTGTCCTCGCCGCGGTGCGCGGCGCGCGGGACCAGCAACGCGCCCGTGATCACGCCGTCGCCCAACACCGCGGCGCGCAAGAGTGCGTTTCGCAAGGCCCGGATGTTCCCCGGCCACGGGTGCGAGATCGCGGCTTCGAACGCGCATGACTCCACGCGGATCTGCCGGCGAAGCTGCCGCTCCGTGTCCGCCACAAAGTGGCTCAACAGCGCGCTGATATCATCTGGCCGCGCCCGCAGCGGCGGTATGTTGACCTGAAACACGGAGAGCCGATGAAAGAGATCTTCCCGGAATGTTCCGCGCTCGACGGCGGAGGGGAGGTCGCAGTGGGTGGCCGCGACGATTCGCGCGCGCATCGGTTGTGCGATCTCAGCGCCCACCGGCGCGAACGCCCGGGTCTCCAAGACCCGGAGCAGCTTGGCTTGCAGCGCCAGCGGGAGCTCGCCGATCTCATCGAGAAATAGCGTGCCATCACCGGCCCGCGCGAAGGCGCCGCGATGCTTGCTGAGGGCCGTGGTGAACGCTCCCTTGGCGTGTCCAAACAGCTCGCTCTCCGCGAGTTGTTCGGGAATTGACGCGCAGTTGAGTGCGACGAAGGGGGCATCCGCGCGGGGGCCTTCATCGTGGAGCGCGCGCGCGACGAGCTCTTTACCGACGCCCGTCTCGCCGAGCACCAGCACGGGCTGCTCCAACGCCGCGTAGGTCGGCAGGTGCCGCACCGCCTCTTGAAACGACTGACTTTGCCCCACCATGCCCCCAGGTCGACGCGCCGTCTCAGGGACCGACGGCACCGAAGAGCGCGGCGGGTGCTGTCGAAATAGGAGCAGGCGTTGCCTCCCGAGGTGAAGGCACATCCCTGGTGTGATGAGGCCCGCGCGAATCTCGATACCGTTGAGTCGGGTGCCATTTTTTGAGCCCAGGTCTTCCACCCAGACCCCGTCGCTGCGAACGGTACAGCGCAGATGAGATCCGCTCACGAAAGGGTCGTGGAGGCGCAAGGACGCCGCCGCAGAGGTGCCGATCACCCACGTGCCGCGGCACCGAAATCGTGTCGCGCGTTCGCCGAGAAGCTCGAACACGAGGGGCTCAGTCAGGGCGCGCTGCGGCAGTTTGAGGGTCGCCGTGCCCTCCGGGAGGGCGTTTGGGGGTGGCAGGGCTTGGGCGGTCACCTTGAGGTAGTCGCCCGGCGTTTCGGATCGTTGCGCGGCCGCGGTGAGGGTTTTTGAGGGTCCCGCGCAGGGGGCGGCTAGGGGCCTTGTCCGATCCAACTTCCACCCTGGGCGTCGAACTCCTTCTTCCAGATGGGCACGTCACGCTTGAGCGCCTCGATGGCGCGGCGACAGGCGTCGAACGCCTCGGCTCTGTGGGGCGCGCTCGCGGCGATGATCACGGCGGCTTCGCCCACCACGAGGCGGCCGAGGCGATGGTGGATGGCCACCCGAGCCCCGTCGATCTCCGCTTCGATCCCGTCGACGATCTCTTGCATGACCCGCAGGGCCATGGGCCGGTAGGCCTCGTAGTCGAGGTGCGTGATGAGCAGCCCGCGTGACTGGCTGCGAACGTTACCCACGAAGGTCGTGGTGGCACCCGCGGTGTCCATGGCGACCTCGCCCCCCACTTCGGTCGCGTCCAACGGTCGCGTGGTCAAGCAGGCGCTCCGCGAGCGGTCGGTGTCGGTGCTGGCGCGGTCGTTGGTATCGACGGAGCCCCGATTCACGTCTTGGCCCCCCGAGACCGGCGGGATCAGCGCGATCTCACCGTCGGCGGGAAGCAGCGCGCCGTCGGCGACAAATTTTTCCCCAACGGCGACACGACAAGCGTCGACCAAGGATGTGATTCCCGGAACCATCGCTGCTGCTTCAGCCTTCAAATCCGCCGCAGTTGCCCCTTCCGGGCATGAGATCGGCACATGCGTGCGACCGGCGGCCTCTTTCAGACCGGCAAAAAGTCGAACGTTGCGTATGTTGGAGAGGCTCATGATCCGTGCCAGATCTTCAGGCTGTTCTAAAGTGTACGTGAGCGAACGTGAGGTCTTCCAGATCATTGCTCCCGACGCAAGTTCACGCAGATCCTTGGGGATCCCACGGGGTCGGGCGGGGAATTTCGGCGGGGCTGCAGCCGATCCTATGCTTCCTCGGCGCGCTTGAGCAAGGCACGTTCGCCCGACCCCTCGGTTAGAGAAATACGCTTCCTATGAGACGGACCACCGCAGCATTTCGGCAGACAGCGAAGACAGCAACCGCACCGAGGACACCGGCGTCTTCGGCGAGGGTGTCCCCGCAACGGGAGGACCTGCGAGCGCCGAACGAGGGTGAACTCGGCGCCATCCTCACGAATCGAACGCGCGACGAGTCCGGCGAATACGCCGCGACGAGCTCGTCGTTGGGTCTCGACCTCTCCTGGACAGAGCGCTCCGAGACCACGCGAGAACTGGGACGCCGGGACCTCCAACGTCGCCTGAGAGCCTACTTTGACGCCCGCGAGGTGCGGGTGGTGGCGACCGACAATCGTCACACCATGCTGTCGATCAAGCGGAGCCAAACGACCTGGTCGTTGCGGATGCACCACATGTTCATCGGCGCTCCCCCCACGGTGGTGCGGGCGGTGGCCCGATACGCTCAGGCCCAATGTCCGGACGCATCCCAGGTGTTGCGGCGGTTTATCGACGACAACGACGATCGCGTTCGCACGCGATCGGTCACCGATCAACACCCGATCGACGTGGAGGGCCGCTACTTCAACCTGCGAGAGATCTACGACGAGATCAACGACAGGTATTTCAACGGTGAGGTCGATGTGCAGATCACCTGGGGGCAACGGGGTCGCCGTCGTCGCGCGCGCGAGTCAATTCGCTTGGGGAGCTACACCCTTGAAGACCAACTTATTCGGATTCATCCGGTACTTGATGCGAACGATGTCCCTGCGTTCTTCGTCAAGTTCATCGTCTTCCACGAGATGCTCCACACTGTGCACGAGATGCCGATCGTTGGTGGCCGCCGCGTCTATCACACGCCGGATTTTCGCGAGCATGAGCGTATCTACGAGCACTATGATGCGTCGCTGCGATGGGAGCGGCGCAACCTTCACAAGCTCTTAGAGCGCTGAGCAGGGGCGGTCGACAGCGCGTGGGCGGGCGAGCGGGCGTGCATCAGCATGCGCGCCGACATCCGCGTTCCCGATGGATGCTCACCCCGGCGAGGCGAACCTCCGAGCGGCTGATCTTTGTACCAGGACGGTGGGGGTGATCCGAATCACCGCAGACGTCGTTTTCGCTGGTCAGGCACGGCTCAGATGGATCCGATTGAGCTCCCCTAGGGAGGCTTCTCACGAACCGGTAGCGCGCCGGGTGTTCCTCGATTCGCCGCACCACCTTGGTCGCCTGCCGCCGACGATGCGCAGTGGTTTGCACGCGAGATCGTCCCGTCGTTCGAGTATCCTCCGCAGCCTATGGCGAAGGTTCGAAAGCGAGAGGCACTCGAGTTCCACCGCGCGGGGAGGCCCGGCAAGATCGAGGTTGTTTCCACCAAGCAACTGACGAGCCAGCGGGATCTCTCGCTCGCGTACTCGCCCGGGGTGGCGGAGCCATGCATGGAGATTCACGCCGATCCCGACACGGTCTTTGATTACACGGCGCGAGGGAATTTGGTCGCGGTGATCACGAATGGGACCGCGGTGTTGGGCCTTGGCGATATTGGGCCGCTCGCCTCCAAGCCGGTCATGGAGGGCAAGGGCGTGCTGTTCAAGAAATTCGCCGACATTGACGTGTTCGACATCGAGCTCGACGCCAATGACCCCGATCGCTT
>CALKDV010000337.1 GCA_938084085.1 uncultured Nannocystaceae bacterium | reverse complement strand
AACAAACTGAATTTCTTAAAATCCCTCACCTCTTCCACCTTGCTCCTGGCCGCGACCATGGGCCTCACGTCCAGCGGCTGCGGCATCTTGGGTGCGGTCGAGGACCTCGGTGATGGCTTGAGTTGCGAGGCGGACTTTGAGGCCAAGATGGACTCGCTGCAAGCTTCAGTGGACGGGCTCATCAACGTGTCGGCAGACATCCGAGCCGACGTGTTCCTCGCCTGCCAAAACATCGCCACCGACCTGGGCGCCGACGGCGTGCCCGCCATGGACCCCTCGTCGGCCACCGACAGCGACCTTGAGACCGCGTGCAGCTTGGCCCAAGGTGCCATCGACGCGGAGATCAGCGCGGGGGTCACCATCGACCTCGTCGTCGAGCCTGGCTACTGTCAAGTGGCCGCAGATGCGCAGATTTCCTGCGAAGCGAGCTGCGATGTGAGCGGCGGGTGTGACCCCGGCAGCATCGACGTGCGCTGCGAGCCCGGCCAGCTCTCCGGTGAGTGCTCCGCGGAGTGCAGCGGCGAGTGCCGCGCCGAGGCCAACGTGGACATCGCCTGCGAGGGCAGCTGTCAGGGCACCTGCAACGGCGGCTGCGAGGGCACCTGCGCTGTTGATGACGGCATGGGCGGCTGCGCCGGCGAGTGCGAGGGCACTTGCTCGGGCACCTGCTCGGGCACCTGCCAGATCGACGCGGGCGCCAGCGTGACCTGCGAGGGCACCTGCAAGGGTGACTGCTCGGTCGAGTTCACCGCGCCGAGCTGCGAGGGTGAGCTGACCCCGCCGAGCTGTGACATCGACGCCGACTGCCAGGCCGGCTGCGACGGCCAGGCGAAGTTCGAGGCCGAGTGTGTGCCCCCGACGATCTCCGTGGCGGTGAACGCCATGGCGAACGCCAGCTTGCAAGGGACCCTTGAGGCCAACCTGCCGGCCATCTGGAGCATGGCCAACGAGCGGGGCACGCTCACCGTGGACGCCGCGGGGACCGTGGCCACCGCCTTTGGAAACGTGGCTGCTGAGCTCGCGACCTTGCCTGCCTGCTTGCTGGTCTACACCAGCGACATCGCAGGGCAAGCGAGCGCCTCGTTGGACGCCAGCGTGAGCGTGAGCGCCAGCTTCTCGGCCAGCGCCTCCGTGGCGGGCTCCGCCTCTGCCGGCTGATAGAACGCTGTCGCAGACATCAAACGCCCGTCGCAGTCCATGCGGCGGGCGTTGTTTTTTTAGGTTGGATGCGCAGGGCCAACCGGGCCGTCCCAGCGGCAGACATCGCGCGGCTCGCTTAGGTCGCCGCGTCGTGGAGCGTGCCGGCCTCGAGGGTGAGCACGCGCCCGCGGCATTCCGGCTCGTCGCCGTCGCTTTGCAGGGTGCAGGTGAGGAGGCCGGCGGCGAGCTGGGCGCCGGTCATGGTGGCGTAGCGGCGATGCAGCGCGCGCCCGAAGCCGGCGACCTTGCCCAGGGCCGACAGCCCCTGCATGACCACAGCGCCGACGCGCTCGCCGGTGCGGGCCTCGTCGCGGTCGTCGCCGGTGATCAGGCCGGGCCGGGCGATGACGTAGTCGAGGGCGCTCGCGGCGAGCTTCGCCTCGACCCGGGCGCGCGCGGCCAGGTAGGCGTTGCGCGTGGTGGGGGTGACGCCGGCGGCGGAGAGGTAGACAAAGCGCGGCGCGGGCGTGAGCGGAACCGCCGCGTCGATGAGCATGGCGGTGAGGCCGTAGTCCACGGCCTCGTAGGTCTCGGGGACGGCGCTACCCAGGCCCTGCCCGGCGCGGGCGCGGGTGGTGCCCAGCAGTCCGAACACGTGGGTGGGCTGGTGCTGCGCCAGCGTGGTGGTGATGGCCTCGGTGGTCCAGGGGCTCGCGTCCACCGTGGCGCCCAAACCTTCGAATCGCGCGCGCCACTGGTCGAGTCGCGCGCTGTCCGGGCGTACGTGGGCGACGACCTCGATGCCGCGGGCGCAGGCCACCTCCACGAGGGATCGCCCGGTGTAGCCCGTGGCGCCGGCGACGAAGAGGCGGGGCGCGCTCATGCCGTCTCAGGCTCCGCGTCGAGCTTCCAGATTCTTCGGGCGCGCACGCCGATGGCGAGCGGCGTGTAGATGACGGAGTAGATGCCCAAGTAGATCAGCAGCCACGACTCGGTGCCGGTGAGCACGGCGATGGATCCCCAGATGGGAAGATCCATCTCGGTGACGATGACGATGTGCGGCAGGCGCTTGAGCAAGAAACGCGCCCAGTCCCCGACGCTGCGCTCCGGGGCCGCGACCTCCCCGGGATCCTCCGATTTTTGAAGGCCGCGCTTCTCCGCCACGAGGCCAAGCTCGATCCACTTGGCCACGGAGCAGGCGCTCATGCAGGCCACGTACACCATGGCCATGAACACGTAGTTCAGGGTCTCGGTCTCGGCGAAGGCGCGGGCGGAGAGCATCAGCATCATCACGAGCGTGACCAGGCGGTCGGAGACCTTGTCGTAAAATCGCCCGAACAGGCTGCCTTGCCCGCGGTAGCGCGCCAGGGCCCCGTCGGCGGCGTCCAAGACGACCCCAAAGTGCCACAAGAACACCGCGAGCCACAGGTGCGCCGTGGTGGTCTCCGGACCGCCAAAAGCCTCCGGCCACAAGATCCACGCGGCCACCAAGCGCAAGAGGATATTGGCGGTGGTGAGTCGGTTGGGGGTGATCGCCTTGATGTCCGCTGTGAAGATCAAAAACAGGATCGACAAGGGCCGGTGGAGAAACACCGGGGCGAACGCCACCTCTTGCTTTTGGCGGAGGCGAGCGATGCGGTCGGGATGAAACAGCGAGCTCATTGGTTTGGGGCTTTGGGGGCGTGGCGTTGGCGTCCATGACGGGGACTCAGCCGCGCGTCGTGGCGAACCTAGCAAAGATTCGCGGTGACAGCCTCTCGTTTCTGGCGCGCGAGACGGGCGCTGCGGCTCGCGTGCTCACTGCGGAGCGCGCGCGTCGTCGTCGTGCGTGCGGGGGGGATACCGCTGCGCCAGGCCGGGCATCCGTGCGAGGGCGCCGTGACTGACCAACAAGTTCACTAAAAATCCAAACCTCAACGTCAGCGCGAGGGCGAGACCGTCGGAGCCTTCGAGGCCGATGCCCTCAAAGGTGAGCAAGGAGACGGC
>CALKDV010000336.1 GCA_938084085.1 uncultured Nannocystaceae bacterium | reverse complement strand
TACGTCGATGTCGCCGTGCTCCCCTGGACAGGTGATCTGGAATGCCGTCCCCCAAGGATCTTTCTTTGATTTCTTGAGGATACCGCCTGCCTTGAGCTCCTGCATGTCCTTCGGGCACTTGTTTTTTTGAACCATGTACATCTCGCATGCGCTCTCGATCTGCGTGACGTCATTCGTCGCAGTTTTGATCTTCGCGTCACCAAGCTGTCCGAATGCCGCGACCGCGACGCCTCCGACGATCAAGCCGATGATCGCCAACACGACCATGATTTCGATCAGTGTCATGCCCCGGCTGGCAGAGCGAGCTAATGTTGGCGCGTTATGTTCCGTTCGTGATGTGTTCATTCCTTGTCTCCCTTGTGTCATGTGTTTTGTACGACCCGCGGCCGCCTGCTTAAAGTTCATGGGTGGCCCTCCCCCGTTCGTGCGACCCCCGCCGACACATCGAAGGTGCCGCTGGCGCCGTCTGCCCACCACGCACCACCAGCCGCGACAGCGATGAGCACACCCGCGACACCAACGCAACGAAGGATCCAGCGCGCTCGCTCAAGCGCCCGCATCTCGGTTGCCATCTGTATCGACCAGGGGGAGGAGTCCACGTGTTTCATAGGTTCGCCATACTGTTCATTTGAATGATCGGCTGCATGATCGCGAAGACAATGAAGCCAACGACCACGGCCATGCCGACGATCATGAGCGGCTCGAGGACCGCCATGGATCGATTGATAGCCGTGTTGACCTCCCGGTCGTACGCGTCCGCGAGATCCCCGAGCATCGACTCAAGCTCGCCCGAGCGCTCTCCTACGGAGATCATATGCGTGACCAGGGGCGGGAACTCTCCGCTGCGCTTGAGCGCGGGCGCGATCCCCTCGCCCTCGCGGATGTCATCGCGGGCGTCCGACACGGCCTTTTGGAGCGTCACATTGCCGAGCAAGGAGCTCACGATATCCAAGGCCTCAAGAAGCTGCACGCCGCTCGCCAACATGGTCGAGAGGGTGCGAGAAAATCGTGCGACCGCCACCTTGCGAAGGAGGTCTCCGAGGAACGGTAGCGTCAGCTTCCGCTGGTCGAGCGAGGCCCGCCCCGCAGCGGTCATCCGCCACTTCGCGAACGCCCAGGAGCCCGCCGCCCCGACGAGCAGAATGAGCCACCAATACCCGCCCACAAAGTCACTCACTCCGATCAAAATTCGAGTGGAGAACGGCAAGCTCATCTCTTGATCAGAGAACAGCTCCGTCACTTGCGGGACAACCTTCACCATCAACAGCCCGACCACAAAGGTCGCGACCAAGGCCATCGCGATCGGATAGAGCAGCGCGGTCCCAAGCTTGCCCTTAAGTTCTTCTTGCTGATCCATGAAGTCCGCGAGCCGAATCAACACGGTCTCCAACGCACCAGAGGACTCTCCCGCTCGCACCATGTTGACGTACAGCGGGGTGAACACCGAAGGGTGGACCCCGAGCGCGGCGGCCAACGACGACCCCTCGTTCACCCGACTAGACAAATCGCTCAGCACGCCCTTGAAACGCGCGCTCTCCACCTGATCGGTCAGCGCCCCCAGGGCCTCGGGCAGCGTCACCCCGGCGATCAAAAGCGTCGAGAGGAGTCGCGTGACGTAGGCGACCTGTTTGGGGCTGATGCGATCAAAGAGCGCGCCAAAATCGACGTCTTGCGACTCCGTGTCGGTCGTCTCCCTCGTCCGCCCCGACGCGTTCGCCTCGGTCACAGCGGTCAGATACACGCCCTCACGACGCAAGCTCGCCTTGAGCCCCGACACCGTGTCCGCGGTCTGCACCCCCTTGATGCTGCGGCCCTGACTGTTCAGGCCGGTGTACGCGAAGGCTGGCAAACGCTACCCCTCCTCCGCGGTGACCCGCATGATCTCATCCACCGTGGTCAGACCTGTCAAAAGTTTATGGGCTCCGTCGTCGCGAAGTGTTCGCATACCCTCCGCGAGCGCCGCATCTTTGATCTCCGCTCCTGACGCCCGCTGGATCGCCATGCGACGGACGGGCTCGGTGATCTCCAAGACCTCGTAGATACCGGTACGACCCGAGTATCCGGTGCCATGGCACGCCTCACATCCCCGAGCCTCCCACAGCGTACCTCGGGGAGGGATCCCCTCCGCATTGACCGCCTCCAATGGTTCAATCACGCCGTTCGCGTCGCGAATAGGCGTGCGCAGGGCCTCCGCACCTTTACCCGCTGCGAAGGCCACCGGATCAATATTGAGTTCGTTAAGCACTTGGGTGGTCGGGGTGACCGCCTCCCTGCATTCCTTGCACACGCGCCGAATGAGGCGCTGCGCCTGCAAGGCGCAGAGCGAGGACGCCACCAAGAACGGCTGCACGCCCAGATCTACGAGCCGCGTGATCCCGGTGGCCGCGTCATTGGTGTGGATGGTGGAGAGCACCAAGTGACCCGTCAATGACGCCTGAATCGCGATCTCGGCGGTCTCAAGATCGCGAATCTCGCCCACCATAATCACGTCCGGGTCGTGACGCAAGAACGACCGCAGGCCGCTCGCGAAGGTCAGGTTAATCTTCGACTGGACTTGGACCTGGCTGATTCCGGGGAGTTGAAACTCCACCGGGTCCTCTACCGTAAGAATGTTGAGCTCAGGCTGGTTAATCTCTGAGAGCGCCGAGTACAGCGTCGTCGTCTTGCCCGAACCTGTTGGACCGGTCACGAGGAAAATCCCGTGCGGTCTCGCGATGGTATCTAGCACGACCCGAAGGTGATCAGAGGCCATACCAATCCCCCGAAGGTTGAGCATCACGGCCGACTTGTCCAGCAGACGGATCGTCACCCGCTCCCCGTGTGCCGTGGGCGCGGTGGCGACACGCATATCCACCTCTTTGCCGGCGATCTTTCGACGAATACGTCCGTCTTGCGGGAGTCTTTTTTCGGCGATATTGAGCCCCGCCATGATCTTGACGCGAGCGATGATGCTCGACAGGTGGGCCCGCGGAGCACGCTTGACCTCTTGAAGAACCCCGTCCACTCGAAAACGAACGGTGACCTCTTTGTCACCGGGCTCAATGTGGATATCCGACGCCTTCTCTTTCGACGCGTTGAAGATAAGGCTGTTCACGAAGCGGATGATCGGCGCGTCCT
>CALKDV010000335.1 GCA_938084085.1 uncultured Nannocystaceae bacterium | reverse complement strand
CCAAGAGGAGGAGGACAGAGGCCGCGAGGGATCTCGTCCACCACGCTGAAAAACCGGGAGCCATACTCGGCGAACCTAGCACGCGGAGCGGTGGGGTTGTCGTTCGGCACGGGGGGCGCGTCACCCGGTGATCGCGTCGGGCCTTCGCCGCGACTGGAACGGTGGCGCGAAACACGCAAGGCCGCGAATGATAGGAGTGGGATGTGAAGTTCGAGCCCCCATTGCAGCAGGCGATCTTTCATCGGAGATACAAGCGTTTCTTGGTGGACGCGGAGGTGGAGGGCGCACCCGTCGTGGCGCATTCAACGAACACGGGGACCCTCCGCGGGTGCCTGCGTGAGGGCGCCGCGGCGCTGTTGGCCTACACCGCCAAGCCGGGTCGCAAACTCGACTGGACGTTCCGTGGAATCAAGGTGGGCCGGATTTGGGTCGGCGTAGACACTTCGATGGCGGTACCGCTCGTTGAAGAAGCGCTAGCGGCGGGGCTGCTCGACGAGCTGCGCCCCTTTGATCGATGCATCCGCGAGGTAAAATATGGCGCAGAAGGTAAGAGCCGGATCGACCTGCTGCTCTCCAGTGGCGGGACGGCCGTTCCCCCGGCGAACAAGCGCGCGCGGATTTTCCATGAGGGGGATCGTCGTGTTTACGTGGAGGTTAAGAGCACGACGTTGGTGCAAAATCGTGATGGCACGCCTGTCGGTATGTTCCCCGACGCGGTGACGACCAGAGGCCTCAAGCATCTGCAAGAGCTGATTGGGGAGGTTCGTCATGGGCACCGGGCGGCGATGGTGTACGTGGTGCAGCGACCCGACGTGGAGGTGTTCTCGCCGGCCGAGCATATCGATCCGGCGTACGCCGAGGGATTTCGCGAAGCCCTCGCGAACGGCGTCGAGGCCTACGCTATCCGCTGCCGCATGAAGAAGGGCGGGATCGAGGCGGTCGCGCGGGTCCCGATCGATGTCTCGCGCAGCTAGGGGCGGGAGGAGGTGAGCGACTTCACGATGGCGGCCGCACGAAAGCGGAGCCGCTCTTGAGGTTGTCGTTGGGCCGTCTTCGCGAGCTTGAGCGTGGCCTCGTCCGGGCGTTGTCGGTGGACGCTCACCAGGGCCTGCACGCGGGCGCCCTCGGAGAGTTCAGGGTTGAGCACCGCGGTCTCGAGGATCTGCAGGTTTCGAGCGCATTGCGCTGCGCTCCCGCGGGGGCGGGCGCCTCGCGAAGAGGCGCAGATTCCTCGCAGAGGGATCGTAAGGTTCTTGTCCATCGTACTCGCGTCAACTTGAGCCGCGGCGTGATCGAGGAGGGCGTCGATAAACGCCCCACCGCACCAGATCATGGTGTTCGCCGCTTCGTTGGCGACCGAGGGGCGAGCCTCCGCGATGAAGGGGCGCACCCACTCGCAAAGGGTGGCCTGTTCTGCGGGGGTGGCGTCGACGAGGGCGCGCGGCGCCGACATGATCGCGGCGGCGATCCGTGGCGTCGCCGATTGCTCAAGGGCGAGCTGGAGGGGGGGGAAGCCGGTGAGCCTCGCGTAGCGGAGCATGGAGCCGTAGATGATCGGAAAGAGCGCCTCGTCGTGGGTGTGCGACGCTACGGCTGTGAGGAGGGCGTCCAATTCGCCCGCCAGCGCCGCCGCGTGGGTGACGCCCATGACGCTCCGCGCCGCATGGAACCGTGGGAGGTCTGCGAGGCTCTCGATTAACGCCTTGGCGGTGGATGGCGGGACGACGGGGCGGCTCCCATCCAAGGAGATGGAACGCATCAGCCCGCCGACGACATAGGCGCCCACGGTTGCGCGCGCTGCGTCGTCGCTGACCAACAACTCTGCCCACGCGTCGAGCAGCGGGGCCCTCTGCCGCGAGCCATCGTCGTAGGGCTCAAGGAATTGACGCTGCTCATTGTTCGCGCAACGACTCACGGTGCAGAGTTCGGCGTCGACCTCGCAGTTGGCGATCATGGCGTCCACCGCGGCGAATAGCGACGCGCGGGCTTCACGTTGCGCGGGTGTCTGAGGCTGGGACCGCTCAGCTGCGGTTTGTGCGAGCGGTCCCTGCTCGGAGGTGGCGGCGTGTGGGCGGTCGTTCGAGGTGGAGGGGCCGCATCCGCTGGTGGCGAGGGCCATTGCGACGGCGAAGCCGAGGGGGAAGCGCATCTTCCTCGTGACGAGGCGACGGAGATCTACGATTCGCATGCGGCCTTGAGACCTCGCGCCGCGGTGGAGAATGCCCGCGCGAGGGCGCTACCGTACAACAACATCACCAGCGGCGCGAGCAGCCCGCTCAGCTGCAGCTCGTTGCGGTACGTGGTGACGTCGCCCTCTCCAGGCTCGAGCGTCTGCCATCGGTTGGTTGTGAGCAAAAAGGGCAACCCCAGGTGCGTACCCCAGCAGATCACCTCAGGCGCTCGGAGGAGGTTGATCCACTCTCGCTGAACGAAGGGGCGCCGCTTGAGCATACTGACCGTGATGTCGACCGCCTGTCCGACCGCCAGGTCCCCTCGGATCTCCGTCGTAAATGCGTTCCAATCCGCGTAGCCGCAAAAGCCGATGAGCCGCGTCCAAACCTCATCGCGGGGGGCCTCGATGACGACGTGGCAGGAGATCGCGCGTCGAAACCTTGCGCGCGGATGGAATCGACGATGGAAGGCCTCGTCTGCGTCGGCGCTGCTTGATTCTGTCATCGCTGCTCGCAGGGTAGCGACGCAGGGAGGGTTGTGACAAGTCGGAGCGGCTATCTCGAGGGCGAAGACGGCTCGTGCGGGGCGAGGTGACGCGCGGGCGCGGGGCTTGTCGGCGTGTGAGGCAGGCAATATCCTTGAGCGTGCCGATGGATTTTTTGTTGCGTACCACCGTTGAACCGCGTGCGACGTGGGGCGTCGGAGGACGACCTCGACCACGCAGCGCGTGCGCTCTTCCACACGCGGTGCTCTGGTCGCTCTGCTCGATCGGGGGCCTTGGGTGTCAAGCACAGAAAGTTGGGGAGGAGGTCGCCGCTGACGCAGGGGCGGAGACGGGGATGATGGAAGACCTTGGAGGTCCGACGTTGTCGGCTCCGCGGCGGCTGATCACAGCGGACTGGCTTGATCGGCGGGTGAGCGTCCTCGACTACGACGACTTTGTCTTGCAAGGCCAAAGTCGGGCGGAGGCGTTGATCTCCGAGATCGATCTCAGCGCCTACGCGCCCGGGCCGCTGGAACTCGCGGTCACACCCGATGGGCGTCGCGCCGTAATCGCGGTGGGGCCAGGGTTCTTCCAGGGTGGGGTGGGGGCCTTGATCAGCGCGGGCGAGGTGCCAGGAGGGGGCGTGGTGCTCGTGGTGGATCTGTTGACGGCTGAGGTGCTCGCCGAGCTGGCGACGCC
The DNA here is from genome assembly GCA_938084085.1 of uncultured Nannocystaceae bacterium. Classification (GTDB taxonomy): domain Bacteria; phylum Myxococcota_A; class Polyangia; order Nannocystales; family Nannocystaceae; genus JAAZXR01. The sequence continues at coordinate 1,754 of CALKDV010000335.1, read as the reverse complement.
GGAGCCCCCGATGGGGGTCGTGATCACCCAAGATGGCGCGACGGCGTATACGGCCAACTACGGTGATGACGAGACGCCGGGGAACACTGTCACGCAGATCGACCTTGTGACCCTCCAGGTGGTGGGCTCGGTCATCGTAGGGGATCGCCCGGAGCAGCTGGCATTGATGGGCGACCTTCTCACGGTGAACGCCGCCTCCGACGGAACGGCGGTCGTGCTGGACACCACCGCGAATCCGCCGATAGTCCTGGGTTCCGCGCTGACCTCCAGCGACCCGTCGTATCCGTTGTGGATGGAGGAGTTCCCGGACCAGGTGCTGATGACCGATTCCCAGGGTCCCGGGGGCGTGAGCCTGGTGGAGATCACCGCGCCAGCGATGCCCTCGTCCCTGACGCACCTCGAGGTGGAGGGGATCCCCTACGCCATCGATCGCATCGACGGCGCGCTCGAGGTCGTCGTCCTCGCCACGCGGTTCACCAGCGTCGACCTTCATCGGCTCACGGTGGGAGCGTTCGATCTCGTGTCGAGCGGACCGCCCGTGAACGTCGCTGTCGGAGGCTTCCCGTTGGGGGTTCATGTGTCCGACAACAAGGCGGTGTTCGCGGTCCCCGGCGACGGGCAGGTGGTGGTGGTCGATCTCGAAGACGGCCAAACCAGCATCCATCCGTGGCCGAGCGAACCGGGTCCTACCTTCGTGGCGGAGGCGCCCGCCATCGACCCCTAGGCGCCGCGGAGACGTGACGGCCCCTAGGCCAGCTTGAGCCGCCTCATGGACTCCACTTGATCGCGGAGGGTGTCGAGCGCGCGTTGATAGGTGAGCCCCATCGATTCGCTCACGCTGTTGTCAAACTTGAGCGTGTGACCGACGTTGTGGGTGACGAAGATTCGATCCGCACCTTGGAGCGGGCCGAACAGCCACACCACCCATTTGGGGAGGGTGCGCGTGGGAAGCCGATAGACGCCCGGAAACGCCGCCTCGATGGTGGCGGCGATGTCGAGCATGCTCATGGTCCGCGCCGAGACGATGATTCGTTGGCCGTCCCGGTCGGGGCAGGTGGCCGCGAGGAGGTGCGCGCGCGCCACGTCTCGGACGTCGACGACCCCAAAGGAGAGGTCGGGGGCGCCCAGGGCCATCAGCCCCTTGGTCATGGTGCGGATGGTGTTGAGGCTTGTGGAGTCGCCCCGACCGCTCAGGGGCGGACCGAGGATAAACGAGGGGTTGATCGCCGTCATCGTCCAGCGGTTTTGGGCACCGTGAATCTCCCACGCGCGCCGCTCGGCGAGCGTCTTTGAGAACGAGTAGGGGTTGTGGCGCAGCGAGCTTCGGTCATTCCAACGATCTGAGGTGAACACCTGGCTGGGTGTGGCCTCACACTCGTCGGCGTCGCTGTACATCGCGGCGACACTTGAGGTGAGCACCACGTGGCGGACCGTCTCGGCGCGAGAGACCGCGTGGAGCACGTTGTCCGTGCCCTCAACAGCGGGATCGACAAGCTCACGCTGCGGATCTTTGATCTTCGCGATCTGAAAAGGGGACGCCGAGTGGAACACCACCTCGCATCCCGCGATGGCGTCGTCAAAGCTGCCGGGCTTGAGCAGATCCGCCTCAAAGAGCTGCAGGGTCCCTGGGAGACCCTCCGCGAGCGTGGTGAGATGTCCCACCTTTTTCTCGTTGCGCGCGTCGCGTACGGTCGCGTGGACGTGCGCACCTTCGGCGAGGAGCTGGCGCACGATCCACGATCCTAGGTATCCGC
>CALKDV010000334.1 GCA_938084085.1 uncultured Nannocystaceae bacterium | reverse complement strand
AGAACTGATTTTACCTTCTACCTTCGCATACACAATAAAGATGTGTGCTTCAGGTCCATTGGTAATGTAGGTTTTGGTACCGTTGAGGATATAATCGTTACCATCTCGTGTCGCTGTTGTCGTCATGCCCAATACATCTGTACCGTAATTGGGTTCTGTCATTGCCATTGCACCGACCCAAGTACCATCTAGTGTTGGAGCAAGGTACTGGTCTATTTGTACACGACTAGCTGAATGGTAAAAGTTATTCACGAACAGCATAGCGTGGGCTAGATAGGCCAAGCAAAATCCAGGATCGTATTTGGAGAGTTCGTGGTGCACGATCACGGCTGCGGCGGTGTCCATGCCGGCGCCGCCGTGCTCCTCTGGAATCGTGATTCCGAGGAGACCCTGCTCTCCAAGTTTGGCGAATAGCTCGAGGTCCAAGGTGCCCCGCTCATCGCTCGCCGCCGCGCGTGACTCAACTTCGGTGCTCGCAAAGCGAGCGACCATCTCACGAAGCATCGCGTGCTCTTCGGAGGGATCAAACAAGGACTCGGCTGGTGCGCTCGACATCTCTGGCAGCATGCAACGAACCGAGGCCCCTGCAACACCCCAAAAAGACGAGACGAGGCACAATCTTTTGGATGCTGAAGGCCACCTCGGGCGCCACCTCCGCGAAGCATGAGATCCCCGGCGTGAGAGCCCATCCACCGGTCGCGCAAAAACCGCCGCTGAGGATGCCACCGCTACCGTGGCGTCGCGGTTCGCCCGCAGTGTCCGCCAACGAGCCCACGCCTGGGCTACGCTAGGACCATGGGTGGAGCCGAGGTCAACGCGAACGCCGCCGAGCGAGACAGGGGACCGACCGAGTGGCGGACGCTCGTCGCGAGCAGCCTGCTCGCGCTGAGTTGCCTCGCCCCCCTGCTCCCGTCCGGCGAGAGCGCGGCCCGCTGGTGTCTCGATGCGTTCCAGGCCAGCGTCGTCCAGGGGTTGGCCTGCGTCGCCTCGGTCGGCTTGCCGTTTCTCCTCGGGGGACTCATCGCCGCCGCGAGCTGGCCGTCACGAGCTGGCGAGCGCCCATGGGCTCTTCACGCGCTCCGCGGAGGCGCCCTCCTCTTGCACACCCAGCTCCTCGTCTTCGGCGCGGCCTGGCTTCGGGAGCCCCTCCTTCTCGGTCGAGTGGCGCTATTCGGGTTCGGACTTTGCTCCTTCCTCGCCTTCGCCATTCAAAGCGAGTCCGCGCGGGTGCGGCTCGCCGGTGATGCCCGCGCGCACCGCCGCTGGCTGATCCGATGGATCGCCGCGATCTTGGCACCCGTTGCCGCATGGTGTCGCCTGCAGACGATGCAGGGCGTACGGCTCGGTGTCGGCGTCGACCTCGTGCTGCTCTGCGCGCTATTGCTCGTTTTTGGCGTCGGGCGTGACCGGGACCGCTGACCCTGGATCGGCGTCCGCGACTGCCTCCGGCGTCGCCGCTTCCTCCGGCGTCGCCGCTGCCTCCGGCGTCGCCTCTACCTCCGGCGTCGCCGCTTCCTCCGGCGTCGCGACCTCCTCGGCCACGGCTCCCCGCGCGCTCGCTCCAAATGACAGCCGATGGTGGTCACACATGTGATCCACGGACGGACCCTCCGACGCTGACGCCGAGAGCTCCATCCCCGGGGTGAACACCCACTTGCCAACGCACCCGGAAACAGCGCACGGCATCAGCTCCGCTCCCGGCGGAAGCTGAGCGAGTTCCACGCGGATGGCGGAGCGGAACTCACAGTCCATGGCTCCCTTGGAAAAATCGCAGGCGAGCTTGCTCGACGGGGCTGTGCGACCCGCGAGGTGATCTTGAAGTTGCGCGCCGACTTGGTAGCTCCAGGTGCGCTCGCACCCCGGCTTGCCACACTCCACGGAGTCGTCGTTGTGTTTTCGACAAAAATCGAAACACCGCTTGCACATGCGTCGCGGATTCTTCGGCGTCACGGAGCCGTCGTGTGCGTCGAGCTTCGCCCAGGCTTCGAGCTGCTGCTCCCGATTCCAGACCCACGTCTGGCCGCACCCGTGAACCTTGCACGAGACGTCCCGGGGGCTGACGTTCTTAATCTTGGCCTCGCAGCGATCGCAGAGTTTCGGCGGTGGACCTTCCTTGGGGGCGGTCCGTTTTTTCCTGTCCTTGCGCTTTTTCTTGGGCGTCTTCGGGGCAGACTTTTCCTGCACCCCCTCCGCCTCCGCCTCGGATTCGGTCGATCTCTCGGACGATTCCGCAGCCGGTCGCTTCTCCAGCGACGCCGCCTCGTATCGGGCCTTCTCACGCTCAAACCACACCCGATGTCGCAGCTGGGCGTCCACATCCCACGTCCATGTCTGGGCGCATCCGCGGACCCGACACACCACATCTTGAGGCGTGAGCGCGCGCTCTTCGGCGTAACACTGGTCACACTGTCGCTTCGGAGGTTTGGCCGGCGCTCCTCGCAGCTTCCCCGCCGCTTGCGCCTCTCGGCTCCACGTCCAGGTCCGCTCACATCCCGCGCTGCGACACGAGATTTCGCGATCGCCAACCTCTTCAAACTCTCGCATGGTCGCGAGCGCAGAAAACATGCTCACCTTGAGCGTCGCGCCACCGCGTCCGGCGCCCTCGGCCTCCACTCGGGGTGGGCGTTGATCGCGGCGCCCTCGGGCGTCTCGTCCTCGGGCGTCCCGCCCTCGCCCATCTCGCGCTCGGCCATCCCGTCCCCGTGTGGATCCCTTGGGACCTCGGCCCCGACCGTCGTCACGACCACCGCGCCCGTCGGACTCACGAGGGCGACGCCCTCGCCGATCCTCGGCTGCGCGATTCGACGGCTGCGCGCCGTCCCCGGATTCACGACCCTTGGAGTTGCCGGCGGCTCGATCCTTCGCTTCCGCCGGGGCGTCTCCCGAGGTCGCGACGGACGGGCTCGAGGCTCCA
>CALKDV010000333.1 GCA_938084085.1 uncultured Nannocystaceae bacterium | reverse complement strand
GAGCTCGCGTCGAGGACCCACGTCCGGGTCCCTGGTCGGGAGTACGGCGTGATCCAGCGCGCCACTTGGCCGAGCACGTTGTCACACATGTCGTTGTCGCAGAGATCAATAAACGCCTCGTAGTCCCAGTGCCCACAATCGGAGTAGTTGTCCGGTCCACACGTCGCGGACACCACGAGCTCTAGGGTGTCGAAGTTGGCCATCTCTGCTGCGGACGGGAAGCCCGCCGCCCACACCCGGTTGTTGTTGCTGTTGCTAAACGGTCCGTTTTGCGTATCAAAGCACGGCTCCCCCACCAGACAATCCGGCGTGAACTCCTGCTGATCGATCACCGCCACCTCGGTCACGCCCGTCTGCGCCTCGAGCTCAAGCTGCTGCGCGTGGCGAAAATTGTAGTAGCGCGGCACGTAGCCGTAAATCGGTGACGAGGTCACAAAGGTGTTGGTGATGTCGTAGTAAGCGCCTGGGTTGTCCCACCGTTGGCCCCGGTCGATCGCGAACGCGGCGACGCCCGCGTTGGCCGTCATGAAGCTGCCAAGGCTACCCGCGATGTCCCCAGGCGCATCGGTGACAAAGTGCACTCGGTCGAGGAAGAAGTCTTGAAGCTCGCCATCTTCGACCTGGGTGAGCGCCACCGCCGTCGCCTGCTGCCAGCTATCGGCGCCTGCTGCGGCGTCTCCCGAGGCGGTCAAAAAGAAATAGTGCACGTTACGAGGCGAACGCTCAAACAGCTCCGGTCCGAGCGTGCCTTTCAATTGAGCGGAGAGCGAATCGCCGTTGTCGACGATGAAGAAGTAAGAATCACATCCAGTCCAGTTTCCTTCCAGGTCCCACGCCCCGAAGGTGGTGTTCAGCGAGAATGCCCCGCCGACGTCTCCCCAACCGGTGCCCCCGTCCGCGACCAAGGTCGCCACGGGCAGGCCAAGTCCGTCGCAAAACGCGGTGTCACCGTCACCGTCACCGTCTCCGTCTCCGTCTCCGTCTCCGTCTCCATCGCCGTCTCCGTCTCCGTCTCCAGTCTCCGCAGAAGCCATGGTCTCCGCGCTGCCGTCGGAGGAGGATGAATCCTCCTCCTTGGAGCAACTGGTGGAACCCAGCGCCAAAGACATCACCACAAGACCAGACGTATACGGAATCAAATTGCGAACCATCATGCGTACCTCTGAGGCGACCCTACCCCAACGGTGCGGTTCCTCCAAGCCGGCTCAATGTCGCGCGTGTGCAGTGAAACGGGGCGTCAGCGCCGCCGCCGCCAAAACGCTCAAAACCCGCCGGCGGCTGCGATCTCCGCGTAGGCAGCCCCGACCGGACGCAGGGTCCGTGACTTGTCCTGCTCAAGCCCGAACAGGCCAAAGCGCAGGTTCATCCCGTGGTTCCACTCGTAATTGTCGACGAGCGTCCACCAATAAAAACCCCGAATATCCGCCCCCGCCTCCATCGCGCGATGCACCGACGCCAGGTGCGGCTTCAAAAACTCCTCCGCTTGATCGATGGTCATGTCTTCGGTCCCATTCTCGGTGATGTAGATCGGAAGACCAAAGCGCTCGTGGGCGTCGGTCAACACGATCTCCAAGCCCTTCGGATAGGTGTTGAACAAGTCACTGATGTTCGGAAAGAAATCGAACCACGGGTAATTGTTGGACAGCACGGGGAGATTCACCGCCTCCACCAAAAGTTTGGTGTAGTAGTTCACGCCGATGAAGTCGGCGCTCCCAGCATAGGCGGGGATGGTCTCGTCGATCTCCCCATCGAGGTTGCGATCAAACTCTCCTCGAATCGCGGCGTTGAGCCACGCCCAATTGTAGAGGTGATCCGCGTGGAGCACCGCCGTCGGCGCGTTCGGGTCACTCGCGTCCACCGGTTCCACCGCCGCCAGGTTGGGGACAGGTCCCACCATCGCGGCGACACCGTCGTCATTCGCATCGACCCCATCATGCTCATGAACCGCCGCGTACATCTGCGCGTGCGCCTCGGCCATATTGAACATGACCGTCACCCCCTCATCGACGCGAAGCGACACGCCCGGCGGGTTGGTGCGGCCGGCGCTCGGTAGCAAGTAGCCCGAAATCACCACCGCCATCGGCTCGTTGATCGTGGCCCACAAGTCCACTTCCGCGCCAAACTCCGCCGCGCAATAGCCGGAGAAGGTTCGGATGGCCGGCACGATCCGCTCAAGATCAACCCACCCTCGATGCACGCAGGTGTCCAGGTCGTTCTTGCACGCCTTGCCATCATGCAGCCACAGCGGCAGCGTGTAGTGATTGAGGGTCACCATGGGCTCGAGCCCGCGGGCCCGCGCAGCCTGCAAAACCTGATGATATCGAGCCACCGCCGCGGGGTCCGCGAACGCCGCGAGCGCCTCAGGGGTCATCGCCTCCTCCGCCGCCGCATCAGGGAACAGCCGGCTCCACTCCAATGAGATCCGAATCGTCGTCAACGAGAGTTCATCCGCGGCGCGAGAAAAATCCTCCTCATAGGTCTCCCACATCCCAGGACCCGCGCTGAGAGGATCACCCGAGTTGTGCGTGCCCGTGTCAGCGACCAGCTCCGGGTCAGTCACCCATTGATACCAATCGCTGTTGCGATCCTCGCACTCCGCCGCGGGCAGGTTGGGACACCCCGGCTCCGACTGAAACCCCGCGAGCGCGACCCCCCAACCGAAACCCTCGGGGAAGGCGTAGTCGAGCATCGCCCCGTCATCGCCCGCCCCCGTGGTCTCTGCTCCAGCGTCGTCGGTGGCCGCGTCATTGTCGGCGCAACCGCTCGTCACCGCCCCTAGCGCGAGCGCCAAGAACAGCTGGGTGCAGCCTCGGGATGTGACTCTCACCTGTCGTTGTGTGTGCTTCACGTGGCGAGGCTACAACGGGGCGCGACAGATCTCTAGCGTGCCTGCGGCGAGGCGACATCACTCACGGCTGCGGATAAAATGACGCGATCCGCTTGGCACGATAGACCACGGACTCGGCGCCGTATGAGACCCGCCATCGCGCCTTCGCGAGCGGATCTGCAGACACTTCAACCACGTCTGCGGGTGGCTCAGAACCGAGCACTCCCCCCGCGCACACCAGCGCGCCTCCGTCTTTGAGGGTCATCGCGTCGCCTAGAAAGATCGTGTAATGCTCGACTGGATAGGACCACACTTGGGTCGCGACCATAGACTCTTCGTCCAAGTGAAACCGCACCGCCCGGGAGTAGGAGTCAGGCGCGTCGGGCCGCTCATTCCCGTTGTCATACAAGAGCATCGTCCCATCCGCCTCCATGCTCGGGGCGTGTTGCGAGTAAAACCACTCCGCCGGCGCACCATCGCCACCATCGCCGAGCGTAAAGTCTCCTCCGTCGCCCAAGATCCACCGCACCTCTCCGGTCTCCCGCGCGACGTCGAGCACCCAGTTTTGATGGCGAAGCGACACCAGGTAAGAATCGGTCTCTTCCCGATATGCGAGGCCGTTGCCGTGGGTCCAGTCGAGCGCCCCGGCCCCAAATACGGAAGCCGTGGTGGAGAGCTGGCCGGGGAAGCGATCCACGTCCAAGTGGTCAAAGGTCGACCACTGCCACACAACATTCCCTGCGGCGTCCCACTCGAGCAGCCCGTCCCCCGACAGCAGCACCTCCCCCCCGTGAGAAGGCGCCTGCACCAGACGGTCCTCTCGCGTCATCGACAAGTAGCCCCCGGAGGGCAACAAAATATTATCATGATGGATGATCAAGTCCGGGTCCGGCGACAGCAGGGTCAAGATCTCCCTCCCCGCGATGTCGATGACACGGAGACCATTGGGCACGTTGACCATGAGCGTACCGTCAGCGCGCTGCTTGACGTCACGCTCGATGAAGTAGTTCGGGACCGTCGCGTCCGCGTAATACCAGACCACCTCGCCATCCCCATCCAACGCGTAGACCAGTGGCTCGATCGTATCCTCGCCCGGCTCAAGACTCGGCCGACGCCCCGGCCCCACCAGCGTATAGGCGTCGCGGAAGGCCCCGTTCGCCACGTCCGCGCTCACCGGGATCCGGGTGTCTGGGGGGAGCGCCCCCGTCTTAAAGATTTTTGACGTACGCCCCACCTCGACATCTTCCCCCTCGAGAGATGCTCGCGCGATCAATTCGAGCTCGTAACTCTGCACGGCGCGCATTCCGACAACCACCAGTTCGTGCGTCACGCCCGGCTTGGTCCAGTCGGTGCGTCGCACGAGGCCCATGGAGTCGGTGAACTCTACGGCCACTTGAACTTGGCTCGATGTAGTCGCCTCCACCATCGCGCTCAATGTATTTCGCGGGTTCGATGTCACGCGCACCTCTCCCCACGGGGACAGGTCCTCGCAACAGCCAGAATCTCCCGCGTCTTGCGTGCCGCAAGACGCGCTGACCATGCACGCCCCGGCCAAAACTCCCGTCACGAGCGCTCGACCGAACCTCCAATGGCTGCACGACGCAACTCCAGCGCGAACGGAGGCGCGCTGAAGCGAGGGTCCGGCGGCGGTCGTGGCGTCCCGTTTTGTGGTCGACTGCTTGAACACTGCCCACACCATACGCAAAAATCACACAGTGTGCCGCTCGGAGCCCGCGCAGCGTCCACGTCTCCGCGCCCCATGGGGGACGCCAGCGTCGCCCTCAACCCGCGGGCGATTCGTCTTCAAGATCGGACGGCGGCTCCCAGGCCAGCCGACGTCCCTCCCCGGACAACTTCTTCAAGGACGCCTCAAGTTGCTGCGCTTGACCACGACCGCTGTAAGGCCCAAGCACGCGACCTATCCGCCACGGGCGCCCACCTCGCGTGGACTTCGCGCCGCCGGGAAGCTCGCCGTTATGCTGCAGCAATCGGCGCGCTGGATCCAGGGAGATGCCGACGTAGGAGCGCCGCGCTCGCTCCCGCGACCCGCCGCTCGAGAGCAGCACGTAGACAAACCACTGCGGCTCAACATCCACGGCGCGATGCTACGTGATCTGCCCCCCTCGGCTCAAAAATAATACCGAAAGCCGAGCGCGAAGTCGCCACTCGAGAGCGCCGCAAACGCGCCTCCGGGCGAGAAGCCTATCCCCGGCGACCACGAACCCTCAATAAACGTGTCGAACGGGAGGGGCTTCCAGTGGAACGTAAACCCAACCACCGGCGTCCGAAAGAGGATACCTCCGCACGTGCCTCCCCTGTCCCCGGTATTCCAGCGCCTTCCGTTCCAACATCGACCGACCAGGCCGAAGACCCCAACCCCAACGTACGGGATAAAGTCAAAGACATTATCAACGCTGGCGATGGTCGCGATGTGATAGGTCCAGTCGCCCCCGAGGCGAAACCCATGGCCCGCGCCCCCCTTCGGCAACACACCGCCGTACCCAAGATGAAACTGTATGGCGTTGTTGGAGTCGAAAAAGTACTTCCCCGTCGCCCCGATGGGGTCGATCAACGTCAGGCCGATCCCAAAGTTCCCTCCGCTCCCCTTCGCCTTCGCCGCGGAGGGGCTCGGCGCAGCGGTCGCAGAGGAGGGCGCCAGCGCGACGGCGCTGCTGAGCGCTAGGGCGGCGAGGGAAACCTGGAGCTTGGGGAAGCGAATCATGCGCGGCACGATATCCCACATTGGCGGGCTCCGCAGCGGCATTCATCAAGCGATGGGCCAGCCGCATTTGAGGACTCGGTGCGCCAATCCACAAGGGCCTCCTCGTACATCGCCGAGGTCGGCCGGCCCGCGGCCCCGACCTTGGTGATGCATACAGCGGACCACATTTTTGCCTTCAGTCGTCGCGCCCGTGGGTCGATGGTGTCTGGGCATGTGCAGGTCCACGGGAGAGCAGCCTATCAAGATCCTGGTAGTCGATGATGCGGCCACGGTTGTCGAGCAGCTCACCGCCAATCTTCGCGGAGGCGGTTATGACGTCGTGACCGCTCACGACGGGCTCGAGGCCAAGCTTCGGCTTCGTGAACACCCCGACACCCAACTCGCGATCGTAGACCTCCATATGCCACGCATGGACGGCCAAGAATTGGTGGAGCATATCCGCGACATTAACGGGCTTGAGGACCTCCCTATCGTGGTGCTGACCACGGACAAAGCTCCCGCCAACCTGGACAAGGCGATGAGCAAAGGTGCCACGGGATGGATCTTGAAGCCCCACGACCCGGAGCGTCTCCTCCAGGCGATCGAGCGGATCCTCGACGCCGCTTCGCCGGCGGAGCCGTGAACCCCCAACGAGCGCGTCTACCCCACGGATGAGCGTCGACCATCAGCGGTCGACCCCCATCTCGGCGTGAGTCCGACCTCCCTATCGCTGCTAGGCGCAGCGCTTCTCGCCACAGAGCATCTCCACCTCTTCCTCCTCCGCAGGAGTCGGAGACTTCGCCTCGTCATTCGCCGCGTTGTCGGAGTTGGCGGCGTCGTTGGAGGCCGTTGTCACGGCGGCGCTCCCCTTGCCTTTGCTGCAGCTCGCCTCTGCCTTCGCCGAGCCGCTGCAGCTTCCTTGCCCGCCGCGCGCCGTGCGAGCCTTGGGTACCTCGGAGGAGTCTCCCCCACCGCTCGCACACCCTGCGGCCAGCGTGCCGCTCCCCATGAGTGCCAGCGTTGCGAAAATTGTCTTTGCGTTCATGTCCTTTGGTTTCCTCTCTTGTGTCGATATCCCCGCGTCGGGTCCAACAAAATCACCACGGGCCGACCCCGTTTCCTGCCTGAGAACTTCGTGTCGAGTCTCGCTCCACTGCAACGACTCCCGGGCGTGGAACGTTACGTCCCACGCATCGTCGGGCTGCACCGGGACACGGGCGCGAGGTTCGCGCCCCCCTTTGAACACGCTGCGGTCTCGTGATCCTCACCCGATAGGTCATCGACCATCCCCGTTAACACTGTAATGTCAGGTGCGTATCGTGCGATGTTTGTAGGGTGAGCGCGGTTGAAACGAGGACGGACACCGAGGGCCCGCACGGGGTCGGTTTGGGACTCCGGTGGGCGTTCCTCGACGAGGTCCTCGCGGGACAGGTGCCCCCCTCCATTCGATTCTTTGAGGTGTCGCCGGAGAACTACATGCGTCGAGGAGGATTCTATCCCGAGGCGCTTCGCGAGGTCGCCAAAGAACATCCCGTGCTGACCCATGGGCTCATGTTGAATATTGGGTCCGCCGCTCCCCTCGACGGCGCCTACCTCGCGACGCTTCGCCCATTTCTGGAGCGGATGGGCGTGACGACTCACTCCGATCACCTTTGCTGGAATGGAACGGACGGACACATCCTCCACGACCTCCTCCCCCTGGCTGCGTGTGAGGCGACCATCACCCACGTGGTCGATCGAATCCACCGAGTTCAAGATGCTCTGGGGATGCCCCTCGCGCTCGAGAACATCTCGTACTACATGCTCCCGGGGTCGACCATCCCAGAGGAGGAGATGATCGCAGAGGTGGTCGATCGCGCAGACTGCAACCTGCTCCTCGACGTGAATAACGTCTGGGTCAACGCGCGCAATCACAACTTTGATCCCCTGGCCTACCTGTCGTCGCTGCCCCTCGATCGGGTCGTTCACATGCACGTCGCTGGCGGCGAGCGGATCGACGGGTTTGACGGTCTCGTCATCGACACCCATGGGACCGACGTCTCTGAAAAGGTCGCGGACCTCATGGCGTGGGTGATCGAGCGAATCGGTCCCCGCCCCGTCCTCTACGAACGGGATCACGACATCCCGGCGCTCGAAGTGCTCGGCGCTCAAGTCGCACAACTCAACCAGCGCTACGATGCCGCGCTCGCCCGATGGGAGTCTTCGCGCCCCTCCGATCCCGCGCCGCCAGTCCATGATCTAAGAGCGCCCAGCCCGGCGGAGCGCTCCCCCGATGGCCCCCCTGCCCCCCCGTTGCTCGAAGCGCTGCAACGCGGAATGAGCCGAATGATCCTGCATGGT
>CALKDV010000332.1 GCA_938084085.1 uncultured Nannocystaceae bacterium | reverse complement strand
GAAGCGGTCCCCCGCCGCCACCGCCACATATTGAGTCCCGGGCGGCGGCGCGCAGCCGAGCGCCACGGCGCTCGCACCGGCAACCATCACGTTGCGGACGACCCAGAGATGCACGTTACCCCATCGGTGTTGCAAGCTCATGGCCCCAGCCTAACAGAAACGAACGCCCCCAAAAATGGAGGCGAACGGGCGCGGCGCGCTCGGCAGGATTCGAACCTGCGACCAACGGCTTAGAAGGCCGTCGCTCTATCCGACTGAGCTACGAGCGCAGTTGGGTTGGTCGGGGTGAAAGGATTCGAACCTTCGGCTTCCTGCTCCCAAAGCAGGCGCGCTACCAAACTGCGCCACACCCCGTTAAGGCTGCCGAGTGTATCCATGCCCCCCTCGGTTGGCTACCCGAAAAATCGAGTATTTGTGCCCAGTTCTCGAGGCTTGCCGCCTGGGCGCAGGGGGCTTCGCCCGGACACGTTCCGACGTGGCCGGGACCGCGGGCCCATGCCCTCGCCGGGCCTCTCAGATGCCGAATTCGGGCCAACGCGCCATCATCGCACGCAGCGCCTCTCCCCGGTGAGAGCGGTGGGATTTCTCTTCCTCACTCAAGTCCGCGAAGGTGCGGGCGCCTCCGTCAATCCAAAAGTGTGGATCGTAGCCAAAGCCGCCCTCCCCCTGGCATGCGATTCGAACCTCCCCCTCACACCGCCCTTCGAACAAGATCGCGCCGTCGAGTTCGCCGTGGGCCCGCCGGGCCGCCGCCCCGGGCGACCCCAGTACCAAGGGCGCCCCGTCTACCCGCGCCACCGCCAGCACGCAGGCGTAATGTGCGGCGCTCCGGTCGAGTCCTCGTCCGCGCAGGGCCTCCACCATGGCCACGTTGTTCTCGTCATCCGTGGCGTCGTCGCCCGCAAATCGTGCGGAGCGGACCCCGGGGGCTCCCTCCAACGCGTCAATGCAAATTCCCGAGTCGTCCGCAACGCAAAGATCGTCGGGCGACGCGCCCGCGAGGCCACGGAGCCAAGCGGCGAAACCAACGGCCTTTAAGACCGCGTTGCCCGAAAAGCTGTCCGAGGTCTCTTCGACCTGCGGTGGCGTCCCAAATTCGACGGCGCTCATGACCTCGATCGCGTCACCGGCGGGCGCGAACATCCCCGCAATTTCGCGAACCTTGTGCGCGTTGGTGGTGGCCAGGATGAGCCGTCGAGTCACGCCCGCGACTCCTCGAGGCCACGGCGCTGCATCGCCATCAAGCGACCGATGCCCCCCTCCGCCAGATCCAGCATGGCGTCGAGCTCTCCGCGGCTAAAGTCTCCATGTTCACCGGTGCCTTGGACCTCGATGAGCCCTGTCGGCCCTTCGGCGTCCCCCGACATCACCACGTTCAAATCGACGACTGCGTCGCGATCTTCCAGGTAGCAAAGATCGAGGAGTGACGCTCGCTCCTTCGAGGCTTCGTCCACGACGAGCCCCACGCTCACCGCCGCCACTTGTCGAACGATCGGTGACGCGGCGATCTTGCCCTCGCGCATCAAGCGCTCGATCGCGATGGACAACGCGACAAATCCGCCGGTGATGGAGGCGGTTCGCGTGCCGCCGTCGGCTTCGATCACGTCGCAATCAATCACCATGGACAGCGGCCCGTTGGGTCCCACCAACGCGGACATATCCACCGCCGCCCGCAACGAGCGCCCTATCAACCGCTGGATCTCTTTGCCCCTCCCTCCGGCGTCGCGGCGCCCCCGCGGTGATGTGGCGCCGGGGAGCATCGCGTACTCTGCGGTGACCCAACCTCCGTCGTTCAGCCAGGAGGGTGTCTTTGTGACGCTCGCCGTACACAGCACCCGAGTGCCCCCCGTCTCTACAAGCACGGAACCCATCGCCTGGCGGGTGAAGTGGGGGTGTAGGGCGTGAGGCCGAAGGGTGTCGGCAGACTCTCGTTGGTCGATGCGCATGGCCGCAACCTACCCAAAGCTGCGCGTTGTTCCTAGGGGCCATCGACACCTGTGTGGCCGCGTCCTCTCCTCATGAGGCCCCCGGAGCGCCGCCCTGCCCAACCAATAAAAAAAGAAGGAGCGCGGCCGCAGCCTCGCCCCTTCTCTATGTTGGAAACCCGCGCCCGCAGGCGACGTGTTTCAGGTTGATTTACTTGGCGGCGCCTTCAGCGGGCTTTGCGTCTGCTGCGGGTGCTGCTGCGGGTGCTGCTGCTGCGCCCTCTGCGGGCTTGGCGTCCGCTGCGGGTGCTGCTGCCGCGCCTTCGGCGGGCTTGGCGTCTGCTGCGGGTGCTGCTGGAGCGGCGGGCTTGGCGTCTGCCTTGGGAGCGTCAGCTTTCTTGGCGTCTGCCTTGGGAGCGTCAGCCTTCTTGGCGTCTGCCTTGGGAGCGTCAGCCTTTTTGGCGTCTGCCTTGGCGTCTGCCTTGGGGGCCCCGCCACCGCAAGCAGGAGCGGTAAGAGCAGTAGCAACGAGTGCGGCGAAAAGGGTCTTGGTGAACTTCATGAGTGTGTTTCCTTCCGGTGTTCGGTGAGGCCCGAAACGTGCTGCCTTTTATCCAAACTCCGCACTTCACCGCAACGCTGAACATCGCCAAGGTGCGAAAAAAATAACGCACCGGCGCATATCGCGCAAAGACTCAAAGGTTGAGTGGATCCCAGCTAAGACGCCAATAACCGTCGTTTCCGGGTTTTGCGGGCCATGGCTGGCTCCTGCCCCCCCCGACTGGCGCCCGCTGAGCCATCGCGGGCCATGAAAAAAGATCACCCCGCAAACGTCGATGCTCAACCCGCGAAGTCGCCAAACCTCCATGAATCGCGACTGTCTTGGCCGCTTTCCGCCACCGCTGCGCCCTCCCCAACTCCACGCGCCTGGCGCCAAATTCCGCCGGCGTTCTCTTTCGAATCCCTACGGACCACAGTGAACTTCCTCAAAGAGAAGGCTGCACACCTCGCGGCCGAGAGTACCTATGCTGCGGGCGATGAACGCAGAACTACCGCCGCACTTGACCGCCGTGTTCCACCCCACCGCCGACGCGCCGGTCCGCGCCGCCCTCGTCGCGGGCGCCTGCGGCAACGTCGGCTTCGGCAAGGCGGGCCAGTTCCTCCGACTCCTGTCGAAGTACGACATCCCGGTCATCGCCCTCGACCTGTCACCGAGCGTGAAGGATGTGCCCGAGAAACTGCGCGCAGCGTTCGCCAAGAAATTTTCACCAGAACAAATCGACGCCATGCTCGAAAAACTCGTCGTCGTCCAGGGCACCCTCGACGACGTCCCCGCGACGCTCCCCC
>CALKDV010000331.1 GCA_938084085.1 uncultured Nannocystaceae bacterium | reverse complement strand
AAGTCGCGGGGGCATGACCTCAGCGGAGCGGCGTTGGCGGCGTGGGATGGTTTCGTGGTCGCGGCCGCGCCCGAGGAAGCCGCGAAGGTGGTGTGCATCGCGTTGTTTGTGTGGACGCGGGCGAGCTTCGACGAGCACATGGACGGGATCACCTACGGCGTGCGGGCTGGTCTGGGCTTCGCGCTCGTGGAGAACCTCGGGTACTTTTGGATGACGCCCCCCGACCAGCTCTTCGACGTGCTCGTGCTTCGCTCGGCACTGCTCGTCCCTGGCCACGCCGCGTGGGGGGCGATCGCGGGCTATTGGGCTGCTCGTCGTCGGTTCTCTGGAGATGGCGTCGGGGTTGTCGGGGGATGGCTGTGTGCTGTGGCGCTGCACGGCGCGTACGACTTTTTTATCTTCTCCATGGCGTTGCAGGGGGCTGAGACCGAGGGAGAGTGGGTCTCGTTCGCATACTTCGCCGCAGCGCTCATGGTGCTGATCGCCTCGGTGGTGTGGATGCGTCGGTTGGCGGCGCACGCCCTCGAATCGGACGCCAAACTCGATGCGGCCATCATGGGAGGCGCCTCATCGCCAACCGTAGAGCGTCCGGAAGCTTGAGGTCATGGGGGAGGCTGGTGGCCCTCGCGGCGAGAGGTCATTGGACTACGGGCAAGCTGCGCGGGGGCGTGGCGGTCTCCTTGACCAGCTCGCAGACCGCGTCGACCCACGCAGGGGTCGAGTTGAGCGATGAAATCAAGCGAAGCTCCTCACCACCGGCGTCGCGGAAGTCCTGACGCGCTTCCATGCCGATCTCCTCAAGCGTCTCAAGGCAGTCGGCCACAAATGCCGGACAGTAGACGGCGAGGCGTTTTACGCCGCTCCGAGCGAGCTCTTCCACGCGATGGTCGGTGTAGGGCTTAATCCACTCCCGCCGCCCGAGCCTGGACTGAAAGGAGACGCTCCATTGGTCGCGCGGTAGCTTGAGTTCGCTCGCCAAGAGTCGGGCGGTGACGAAGCATTGGGCTCGGTAGCACTGCTGTCCGACCACCGACCCGGGTGCAGCCGCGCGGTCGCAGCAGTCGGCGCTCGCGAGACAATGTGACCCGGTCGGGTCGCTCTTGTGCATGTGATGCTCCGGGAGACCGTGGAACGAGAACAGCACGAAGTCGGGGTCCAGTTCATCGAGGGTCGGTCGGCCCACCGCCGCGAACGCCTTAATGAACGCCGGGTGTGAAAAGAATGGGGGGACGAAGGAGAGGAACGGCGTGTTCCAGCGACCTTGAACCTGTCGAAGCACCGCCTCGACGGTGGAGCCGGTGCTGCTCGACGCGTATTGGGGATACAGGGGGACCACCACGACGTGGTCGCATCCTTTCGCCTCAAGCTCGGCGAGCCCGCTCTCGATGGACGGCGATCCATACCTCATACCCAACACGACCGGCCACGCACCCAGGGCGTTGGAGACCCGCTCGGTGAGCGCCTTCCCGTGGACCAAAAGGGGCGAGCCATCCTCACCCCATACCTTTTGGTACGCTCGCGCTGACCTCGGCGAGCGGAAGGTGCTGATGATGAGGTTCACGAGGATCCATCGGGCGATTGGGCTGATGTCGATGACGCGTCCGTCCATCAAAAACTCTCGCAGGTAACGGCGCACCGCTGGCGTCGTCGGTGCGTCGGGCGTGCCGAGGTTGATGAGGAGCACACCTGTCTTGTGGCCGGTGGACATAGGCAAGGGAGATCCTGACGCGCTCCCGCCGGTTTGCAACCCCCGCGCAGAGGTTTTGTGCTACTCCTCTGCGATGGCTACTTTGAAAGGAAAAACTCTCTTCATCTCCGGCGCGAGTCGCGGTATTGGGAAGGCCATCGCGCTGAAGGCGGCGCGTGACGGGGCGAATATCGTCATTGCGGCGAAGACGGATACTCCGCACCCAAAGCTGCCAGGCACCATCCACACGGCGGCGGAAGAGGTCGTCGCGGCCGGAGGACACGCGCTCCCGGTGGTGGTGGACATCCGAAAAGACGAGCTTATCGAGGCCGCGGTTGCGAAGGCGGTAGAGAGGTTTGGAGGCATCGACATCCTGGTGAACAACGCCAGCGCGATCAGTCTCACCGACACGCCCTCGACGCCCATGAAGCGCTACGACTTGATGAACCATGTCAACACGCGCGGAACCTACGCGTGCACCAAGTTCTGTCTCCCCCATCTTGAGAAGGCGTCCAATCCGCACATCTTGACCCTGTCTCCCCCGCTGAATATGGATCCGAAGTGGTTTCGCGGAAATCTGGCCTACACCATCGCCAAGTACGGGATGAGTATGTGCGTCCTCGGCCACGCGGCGGAGTTTGAGAAGCGAGGGATTGCAGTGAATGCGTTGTGGCCCCGAACGGCGATTGACACCGCCGCCATCCGTAACGTGATCCTCGGCGACGAGGGGGCGAAACGCTGCCGAACGGTGGACATTATGGCCGACGCGGCGCATCTCATTTTGACGCGGGACAGTCGCGAATCCACGGGGAACTTCTACATCGACGACGAGGTACTCCATGAGGCAGGGGTCACGGATCTCGCGAAGTACAAGGTGGACCCTGACGCCGATCTCATGGGCGATTTCTTTATCGACTAAATTCGAGGCGCGCGCGACCGCGGCCGGTGAATTGGGGTACGCTGTTTGTCGTGGCAGCGTTCTTCGCACTCTCGGTGGCCTTGTTTGTCACCGCCACCTTGTGGGCCGTCATCCGCCGGGCGCCGGGAACGGTCGAGGCATGCCGGGTGTCCGACGTCCGAGATGGGCTTGTGGAAGTCGAGGGGGAGTTGGACGCGTGCGGTGAGCTGCGCGCGCCAATCTCTGGGCGGTCGGTGGCGGCATGGGAGGTCGTCGTGGAGCAGGAAGAGGGGCTGTTCTCGTGGCGACCGGTGGTGCTCGTGTCGAGCTCCGAGTCCCTCGCGGTCGTGGATGCATCGGGTCGAATTGAGTTGGCCGTCGCGCCGGAGCAGCTGCGGGTCTCGGGGCCGTCTTTGTCGGGTAGAGCGGGTCCCTTCCTCGCCCCGCCCCCCGCCGTGTTACGCCTGCTGCGAAGGCGAGGATGTGATCCGCGGGGTGTGATTTTTTGTCGTGGATTTCGATGGCGCGAGCGGGTGCTTCGTCCGGGGGATCACGTGCGGGTGTGCGGAGTGGCGCAGTGGACGACGGTGACACCGTCGTCGGCTGTGGAGGCCCGGTCCGAACATGGAGCGACCGGCGGATATCGTGGCTTGGAGATGAACGCGGTGTTGCGCGCGCACGAAGGGCAGCCCGTACAGATCAAAAGCCTGGAATGCACCGGCACTGCGCGTTGATCGCCGCGGGATGATCGGCTCGCGTTGATCGCCGCGTCGACTGGCTTCGCTTCCAAGGACGATTGACGAATTGTCACGCACGCGGCCGGTGAAATCATAGGGGGGAGGTGGCCGAGCGGGGGTTTCGCCGTCTATGATGGCGTCCATGGGGAGTCTATTGGCGCCGCTGCTCACGCTGAGTCTTGTGTCTTCTACGGTCGTCGCGCCGGGGTCGCAGCCGTCGCAGATCACCACGGTGGAGTTGTCGGCTCGAGGTGGTTCGGTGGAGACTGAGCGCGTTTCAACCCAGACGCCTGAGGA
>CALKDV010000330.1 GCA_938084085.1 uncultured Nannocystaceae bacterium | reverse complement strand
ACCTTGGAGTGAAGGGCGGTCACATGTAGCGACGCCGCTAAAAGGCTGACGCGGATCTACAGCGGTCACAAGGCGCGCTCGTGGTGCAAAGATGTCGCCTCGGGCGACGCGGTGTCGCGGGGCACGCATAGGCTCGGCGCGCGCGAGGAGAGGGGTTCGCAGGGGATTAATTGTTCCTGCTTGCGGCGCGTGCGCTTCAGTGGCAGCGTTCCCGTTATGGGTCAATCTCCCACAACCTACTGGGATTACATCAAGATCGAGGAGTTGCTTGCGTTGCAGTCAGGGCGTGAGGAGACAGACGCGTCTTTGAGCAACGACGAAGTTTTGTTCATCACGGTCCATCAAATCGATGAGCTGTGGTTCAAGCTCGCGATTCGCGAGCTTGTGCATGTCCGCGATCTCTTTGCTGCCGACCATGTGGCGGAGCAGTCTTTGTCCGCCGCGACGCGCGGTTTGCGTCGTGCAGGGGAGGTGTTTCGACAGCTCAGCGAGCACTTTGCGTTGATGGAGACAATGACCACTCGTGACTATCTGAGCTTTCGGGACAAGCTCTCGCCGGCGAGTGGATTTCAATCGGCGCAGCTTCGAGAGATTGAGATCTTGATGGGACTTGAAGAGAGCGATCGGGTCCCGCTTGGGAACGAGGCGTATATGCAGGCGCTCCGTTATCCCGACGGTCGGCCCTCACCCGCCTCAGAGCGAGTGGAGCGGCGGCTCGGTGACGTCCCGTCCCTCAAGGGCGCGCTCGAGGACTGGCTGTTTCGAACGCCCATCGACGGTAGTACGCCCGATCAGCCCGAGGATGACGAGGTGGTGTCCAACTTCATCGACAAGTATTGCGGAGCGATGGAGCGAGACGCGAACACGCAGCGAGATCGTGCGATCGGCTTCGCGTTGACCGAAGAGGACGCGGACCGACTTCGCACACGCTACGAGAAGCAGCTGTTGTTGGCCCGAAAGTTCCTCGCTGCGGAGGAGGAGCCCGAGCAAGATCGGACGCGGCTTCGCCGGGTGCGCGCCTCGTTGGTGTTCATCGAGAGTTACCGCGAGCTGCCGCTGCTCGCTTGGCCCCGGGAGATCCTGGAGAGCGTCGTGCAACTTGAGCAGCGCTTCACGATCTTTCGGCAGCGCCACGCCCGAATGGTTGAGCGGATGATCGGGAGACGGACAGGCACGGGTGGGTCCGCGGGCGTCGCGTACCTCGACGCCACTGCCCTCAAGTACCGCGTGTTCACCGAATTCTGGGCGGTGCGAAGCCTGCTACTTCGCGCGCCTCTCCTGCCGCCTCTCGAGCGGGCTGACTTTTACGATTTCGCGCGGGGTTGAGCACGGAGCGCCTCAGCGCGTCGAACCCGTCTCAACCCCGTTTCGGGACCAGCAGCGAGGGCGGCAGATGCGCACAGTCTCCCCTTGAAGCCTCCAGCTTAGAAGGAGAACACGGCGTGGCTCGCCGCACCCTCGTCGCTGTGCATGTGGCCTGGCGTTCGCTCGCTGCTCTGCGCCACGTGCGGCACTGCGCGAACCTCAGGCGGCGCCGCGCTGGCGAGCGGCCCCCGGTCTTTTCGCGCCATCCGGCGTAGCATTCGTCTCAAGGACTTGGCCATGGGATGGCCCGTGGGCAGCGCCACCGCGACCTGTTCGCCGCGCTCTTGTTGCACCACCAGGGTGTGTTTGCCAACAACGATGCGAACGCTGGACTGCTCAGACAGGCGAAAGACGTCGAGCGCGGTGGCGAGAGTCTCGTTCCACTCCTCGCTACCGGCGAAGGTATCCGGCTGCTCTTCGACTCGGACTAGCGCCGCTTCGATACCGTTGGAATGTACGATGTGCTCAATGTTTCCGCGTAGACTCATGGTGGACTCCAGAGGTGGTGGACCACCTCATCGGGAGCATGGTCGACAATTCTGGAATCGCCACGTCGATCTAGACGATCGAAAGTCACACCAGCATCGCACGGGAGACTCTGCGCGTATCATGAGGAGATCACTCCTAAAAAAGCAGTGGCAGGCGCCCGTAACCTTGAACACGTCGAAGGTTTAACCGCGCGGGACCAGGGTCAAAAATTGAACGAAGCGCGTCAACACGGGGGATGCGCGACGCCTTGATCTGCGCGCCGTCCGTGGACGGAGCACCTAAAGCAGGGAGCGCCTGGCGGGAGCGTTGGGGGGCCAGAGGTCGTCCCACGGCACCCCTCGTGCGACATGTGCGGCGGGCGCCGCCTTCGTGCGATGATCACGTGGATGGGAGGCGCTCGTTGGACCCGAATCGCGGTCGCGTATTTTGTGGTCGTGACCGCCGGCTTGGTGTGGCCCTTGTTTCCCATGCTCGGCAACCACGTGGAACCGCGGATCTTGGGGATGCCGTGGTCTCTTTGCTACGTGCTGGGCGTGGTGACGATGAACGCTTTTGTGTTGCTCGGGCTGTACGCCGCGCGGGTGGTGGATTCACGTGAGGCCTTGGCTCCCGAGGAGATCGACGAACGGCGGCCGGCTCAAGAGGGGACCGTGGACTCGTGACCGAGCCCATCGCCGCTGTCGTCGTCTTTGGATATCTGGCGATAGCGCTGGTGCTTGGCGTCCTCGCGGGGCGGAGGGGCGGAGGGGGCGTCACGGATTTTGTCGCGGGAGACCGTGCCTTCGGTCCTGTGCTGATGTACTTCGTGATGGGCGCGACCATTTTCTCCGCGTACGCGTTGCTCGGCACACCCCAGCGGGTCGTGGCCAAGGGGAGCGACATGTTCTACATCTTCGCGTTTGGGAGCGTGGGCTTTGTCCCCTTGTTTTTTATGGGCGCGAAGATTCGTCGCATCGGTGCCCGCTATGGCTACGTCACCCAGGCTGAGTTTGTGGGGGCGAGATTTGAGAGTCGATGGGTCACGGGGTTGATGGGCGTGGCGAGTGTCGCGAGCTTCATTCCGTATCTGGTTATCCAGATGAAGGGCGCGGGGATCGTGCTCGAGGCCGTGACGGGATGGAGCCGCTTGGCGGGCGCCGCGTGTGTCTACGCCGTCGTTGTCTCCTATGTCATCCTCGGAGGCGTCCGCGGGGTCGGCTGGACCAACGTCTTGCAAGGGATCGTGATGCTGGTGGTCGTGTGGACTGTGGGTCTCACGGTGCCGGCAGCATATTTCGGGGGCGTTGAAGGCCTGTTTGACGAGATCGTCGCGCGCCACCCGGCGCATCTGACCTTGCCAGGTCCCGAGGCCCAGACCAGCGATTTTCGCTACACGTCGGAGGTGCTGCTCTCGGTGCTCGGTTTCTCCATGTGGCCCCACGTGTTCATGAAGTGTTTTACGGCGCGGAGCGCCCGCCTTGTACAGCTCTCGGTGGCCATGTATCCGACCTTTTTGCTGTTCTTGTTGCCCCTGGTGTTTCTGGGGTACACGGCGGTCGCGCTCGGCGGCCCCGGCGATGATTCCGTCCTGCTCTGGATCGCTCGACTTCCTGAGCACCACCCAGCGCCGGGGAGTGTGGTGCAGTCGCTGGGAGATCACGGCTTGCTGATGGCGGGGGTCGCGTTCGCGATCTTGGCGGCGTCCATGTCGACCGGGGATGCCTTGCTTCATGGTGCGGCGTCCATCTTTGTCCGCGACGTGTGGGTGGGGGCCGCCGGCCGAATCATGAGCGACCGCGCCCAGACCGCCGTGATTCGTGGATTCGTCCTGGTGTTCGCATACCTCGGCTGGCAACTTTTCGCGCTGGCCGGGTCGCTGCCGGTGGTGGAGCTGCTCTTGCTCTCCTATGCGATCCCCGTGCAGTTTCTTCCGCTGGTGTTGGCTGGCTTGTATTGGCGTGGCGCCACACGGCGAGGCGCCGAGCTTGGGCTCTCTTGTGGCCTGTTGTCTGCGCTGGTTCTGTTTTCGCTGCAGTACGCTGATCCCGCCTTTTATGGGCGCATGAATCCAGCGGGGGTGGAAATCGGTTTCCTATCAGTGGCGGTGAACGCCCTTGTCTTGGTATGCGTCTCCGTATGGACGACGCGAAGCAGCCCGGACCATTTGGCAACGTTCGAGTTGGGGGCGCGATGATGGTGCTCGCGCTTGAGGGTGCCGGAAGGTGGCGGCGAGGCGCGGCTGGGTGGATGGTGGTTGGGCTCGTTGGATGTTCAGGACCGATCCCACAGCATGGGCACCTCGACCGCGCCGTCCCGGTGCCCGCGCCACGTCCCGCCGTTGAGCAGGAGACGGCCGCCGTCGACGGCGCGGAGTCGACGGACGGGGGCGGCGACGGGACGGCGGACGCGTGTGGACCGACCACGGGGCGGCGCGGAGACGGCACGTGTACGACCCTCGCGACCTACGATGCTGGCTACGTGCAGCGGGTCCAAATCCCCACCGGCGACTTTGTGATGGGAGACATCCCCCGGCTCTACAGCGTTGTCGTTGGCAGCACGCCGCCCTATGTTCGATGGTCTGCCAACCCGCCGCGCCTGCGCACTGTGGAGAGCTTCTTCATCGATCTCCAAGAGGTGACAAAGAAGGCCTACGCAGCGTGCGTCGAGGAGGGAGCGTGTACGGCCACCGAGTGTCCACGCGACGAGCCGGCACGCGTTCCTGAGCGCTTCACGAGCACCGCAGAGCTGTTCCCTCAAACGTGCGTCTCGCACGCGCAGGCGCAGGCGTTTTGTGTGGCGCGCGGCGGGCGACTGCCGACGGAGGCGGAGTGGGAGTACGCTGCGCGCGGTGTCGATGGTCGCGTCTTCCCGTGGGGCAATGAGGTTAATGACGAGCTACCTCAAGGTCCACTCCCGTCGAATTTGACCCATCTCGATCGTGGCTACTTCGGAATCTTTGGGATGGGGATCGGCGTGATGGAGTGGGTCGCTGACGCCTACGACGACGACGCGGGACTCCGATCATTTCTCGCGGCGGATTTTCGTGTCGCGGACGGCCCGGTCGCTCGTGCTCGTCGAGAGCATCGTGAAATACTCTTCGGGGCTGGGGGAGACAAAAAGGCCGCGGCGACGCAGCGATTCGTGGTGAAGTACGGGCGTGTGGCAAATCGCCGCTCGGGGCTCGACCTTCCCGCTGCCGCCCTCCCGCGGGACACTTCCCAAGGCGGGCTCGCACCGTGGGCATCCATCGGCCCGTCTCCGCGCGTCGGTTTTCGCTGCGCGAGTGATCTCCGCGAGACCGATGAAGCGCTGAAGGTGCCGGCGTCCGCGCCCGCGGTCCCCACGACCAAGCGCATCGGGGCGCTTGAGGTCTTCGGTGGTGTGGCCGACGCGGTCAACTTTGAGGAGGCGCGTGCATTTTGTAAGCATCTTCGGGTGCCGGCGGGAGGGTCGGGCGAGGGCGGGTTTCGTTTGCCCCGGCGCAGCGAATTTTCGCCGGGTGCTCCGCTCTCGATGGCCTTCGCGGGACCTGGCCCCTTCTGGACGTTGGACGGGCCGATCACCCAGACGGAGGCCTACGATCCGTCCGCACCCTGGGAATCGGTCGATTTCCCAGAGGGCACGGCGCTCGCGGCACGCTGTATCCGTAGCGAAGCTCCCAGCCGCTGACTGAGGCGACTGGCGTTGGTGTGCGAGGACCATCTTCGCTTCAGCTCAAGGGGTCGCTCGCTCCGGGGAGGCGGAGAGGGTCGGTGTTGAGAGACGATGTCGCGCGCGCGCGCTTCCTCGATGCGCGAGCTGCACAGCAGCTCGCGGGCGAGCGCGTCGATGGCGGACCAGTACATGGAGACGATGCGCCGCGCGCGAGCGCTGATCTCAAGGGCGTGGGTGGTCCAGTGTTGAGGGGAGTCTGAGAGCTCTCGGATGAGCTCTTCCGCTTGGAGCAGATCGGTGGCGGCGGCCTCGATCATGGGCTCGCCCGAGAACTGACTCTCTGCGTGGAATCCCGCCAACAATATGGTGCAGACCTCTCTCGCGTCGTCCCAGTCGTAGATGCCCTCGCTGTCGGTGACGACCGCGCCCGTGTGCCGTTCGGACTCGATGATATGGAGCGCGCGGACCTGCAGGGCGGGGGAATCTAGCGCGAGCGCCACAACAAAATGCCCCGCCTCGTGGTAGGCGCTGCGCGACCTTTGGGTAGGCTTCAGCTGCGCTAGGGATTTCATGTGGAGCTCGCTAATCGTCTTCAAGAAAAGCGTAGCACCGCGCAAAAGCGCCGCACGAAAGGTCTCAATTTGACTCCTCGCGGTGCGCATTCACGTACGCGCCGTGGGCAGTTCTAATTTGGGTCGGTCATGAAAAGGGGCCGCGTCACTTCCGGCGCCCTTTGCCTTTGCCCTTAAACTTCTTGGCGTGCTTTACGTTTCGGTTCGCCCGCTGTTGTACGCGCCCATCTTGACCCATGCGTTGCACCGCTTCGCCGGTCTCGGGGATGAGCTCGCCCTGCGCCAGCTCCAGGAGCTGTAGTACGCCGGCGTACATGAACGGAGCGAGACCGAGGCTCATGCGTTTGTCGAGCTGTTGAAGCGCGGCCTGCTTGCGGATCGGGATGCGGATATTTCGCACGTCGACGCGATCGTGCGCGTCGTGCTGCGGGTGGGCCCGCTCGGTTGGGGGGAGGATGTGGTGCATACGGCAGCTGAGCGGT
This sequence comes from uncultured Nannocystaceae bacterium, assembly GCA_938084085.1. Classification (GTDB taxonomy): domain Bacteria; phylum Myxococcota_A; class Polyangia; order Nannocystales; family Nannocystaceae; genus JAAZXR01. The sequence goes on along the minus strand of CALKDV010000330.1, from coordinate 25,691 downwards.
CGAACAGACCACGCGCGACACTTGCCTTTTTTCGTGTCGAGCAAGGGGCACGGCTCGCCACGTTGGGCGAAGCGTCGGCGTCCCTTCTGGAGGGCGCGGCCGGCGACGCGCATCTTTTCGGGGTCCGCCCCTTTTTGAAAGGCTTGGATGTCGGTAAATTGTTGCTGACCCAGCGCGGCGAGGGATTGTCCGACCTGAGGGAAATCGCGCCACGTTCGGACCTCCCGGTAGATCCGCATGGCCTCGATGGCGCTCACCGTCATCGGCGCTGCACAGCATGCGCCACGACCTTCCGGGGTGCCGGCCTTGGCGGCGCCTTCAAGCCCCATGGTGACCGTGACGACTTCAACATAGGCGTCATACAGGTCGAGGAATTCATCGATCTTGGCGTAAAAGCCGCGGGGTGCTCGCTTCTCGTCGCTGATGTCTGCGATGCCGGGCATCGCGCCAAGCTCGTCCACCACCCGCTGCATCCCCGCGAGAGGTTGCGCGGCGGCCTTGCGAGCCTTGCGCGGTACCTTGGTACGGACGTCCCTCGGGAGTCGGATCCGAGGTCCAAAGAGGTCGGCGAGCCACGACATGGGCGTGGGTTTAGCAGGCGGACCGCCCTTTGGTCCACTGCCGACGGGGGAGGCCCCGCGACGGCTCCAATGCCCCGTTGGGAGGCCGCTCTCGCGTGTTGCGTCTGTCCCCTTCAGGCGCTAGCGTGCGGCCATGTTGCGTCGCCTTTTGACCCGGCCCGTCCTGTATTCCATGCTTTTGTGCGTCGCGATGACCCCCGCGTGCAAGAAAACGACGGGGGAGACGGCGTCGCCCGCGGACGGGGCTTCCGCCGAGGCCAGCAACGCAGTGACGCTGCGGTACCCGGTCACGGGGGTCGCGCTCAAGGCGGCGGGCACCGTATCCATGGAGGTGGCGGGGGCGCAAGCGGGCAACATGTCGATCACGGGGGAGGCGGAGTACAGCTTTGAGCCCATGGACGACACGCACCTGAAAGTGGTCGGGCGCGTGGTCGCCGTGGAGGCGGTGAGCTCCGACGGTGTCATGAAGGATCAGTTTGGTGACATGGATGTGGAGACCCTCATCGGTGACCTCGCCGGTCAGACCTCGTATTGGGTGATCGACCTGAAGGGGGAAGACGACGACGAGATGGCCAAGGCGCTGCCTGAAAACGTCGCCAAAGCCGCCGAGGCGAAGGCGCGGGCTGCGGCCAAGGAAGGTGAAGAAAAACCAGCAGAGGGAGAGGAGCCCAAGGTCTCGAAGGAGACGGTTGTGACCGCGCTGGGGAGCCAGTTCCTGGATCTCGCGCGACCGCCAGAGTTCCCCGTACCGAGCCTCGTTTTTGGGGATCCCACGAAGACGATGACCGAGGAGAAAGACATCAACTTGTTCGGTCAAGAGATTCCGATGGAGTTTGAGAAAGCGTATTCGATCACGGCGCCTGCCGGCGAGGGGGATGGCGCGATCAGCAGCCTGGCCATCGAGGTCGTTGCGAGCGGGGCGAAAGAGATGAGCCAAGGAGGTCAGAGCGCGTTCGTGGCGGTGGATCAAGAGGTGTCGGGAACCATCGAGGTGGAGCCGTCCATGGGTATTCCCCGGGCGAGCAAGCTCGACATCCTCATGACGATCTCGTTCGGAGAGATGGTCATCGAGCAGAATATCGCCATGGACCTCCGCTACTCCGCGAAGTGAGCGCTCGAGGTGTCCGCACCTCGCGAGTGAGTTAGATCGACGGGGGCCCGCTGTCTTCGCGGGGCTTCGCCGACGGGCGCGCGGAGGGGTGTCGCACCTTCATGACGGCCTCATCGCTGCGGGTGGAGATTCTCATCACCCCCTGAGACACGATGAGTTCTTTGTCGCGCAGCTGGACGTCGTGCCGCCCGGGTCGCAGCGGGATCGGATCCGTCGGCGTCGTGCCCTCGTAGACACCGTCGATAAACACGGAAGCTCGACCTTCCGCGACGATGAAGGTGACGGGAACTTTTTTGCGACGCCGGTATTTCTTGTAGTCCTTGCGCAGTGAGCCCCGAGAGATCGTCGCCTCCGGCTTAAACGTGACGGTCCCGGAGATCGCGCACAGAATGTCCGGGTTGCAGGTGTCCGCCGCGCTCAGCGGTGAAGGGGTCGCCGTGCTCGCCAGCAACCACACGGCGGCGGCTGCGAGCATGCGGACTCGCTTGAACCTGCAGCCAAGAGGCGATGGCCGCGCGCGCATCTAAAACCTCCCCGTCACGAGCAGCCCTCGTGGTTGCGGGAGGATCCGAAGGGCACTCGAGGTGGCGCTGCGCTCCTCCGCGCGTCGCTTCGCCTTGGTCCCCGACACGATCAGCGGGATCCCGACGATCAGACCCACGGCGGCGGCGCCCGCACCCACGAAGGACATCAGATTCGCGTTACGACCCTTCGTATCCCATTCGTCCCACGTGGTGCCGTAGATTGAAGGATCGTCGATCTTGTTTTGGGCCTGTCGACCCAGCAGCGCGCCGGTCAAGCCGAGCGCGGCGCCGGAGATGCCCACGGCGGTGAGCACCGCACCGCTGACGAGACGACCCCGACCGGTCTTCGGCGGCGGCTCGGCGGTGGCGACGAGGGCGGCGGCTCGCGCGGCACGGATCTCATCGATGCGCGCGTCGATGTCGCGCAGCAGCGTGTCGGCACGGTCGATGTGCGCGGGCAGGTCCGCCGTCTCCACGGGCACCCAGCGGCTCTTGACGCGGGGATCTTGGAGGTACGCGAGCATGTCGAAGGCCACGCTCACGTGGGCGCGAGCGCGCCCCAGCGCCTCGACGTCCTCGATCTCCGTCGCGCGGGCCAGCGCTTCCTCCCCCGCATCGAGCAACAGCAGCGGATCTTTGAGGCGGTATGCCTCTTTCGCGAGGCGCTCGAGGGCGGCGTTGGGGGGGAGGGCGCCTACCGCTTCCCGCACCGAAACCCGGGCCTGTTCGGCCTTCGAGGGGGAGTTCGCAAAGACGGGGGAGGCGCAGAGTGTCCACGCGAGGGCGGCGCAGCCCACCGTCGCGCTACCTCGCCTCGCTCGGCGGATTCGTTTGGCCCCTCCAACGCGCATGCGCCAACGTAGCAACCTCTAGACCTCGGTTCAACACGCCGAGGGGGCGCGGAATCTCCCGGTGTACTAGCGGTAAGCTACCCGACCGGCACAACCTCGGTCGCGGTGCTCGTAACCTCCTCCGGGAATCGCTAGTATGCGCGAGGCGCTGATGATCGCGTCCAAAGGACTTTTGAACATGTACCCACGAACCCTCGTTGTTTCTTTGTCGTTGTTGTTGTCGCTCGGTTGCTCGAAACCGGCGGATTCGGGAGCGGCGAAGTCAGCGCCGGAGAACAAAGAGGAGGCGAAGCCGGCGAAGGTCGCACAACCACGCATCCCCGAGGTCGCCGTGGGCGACGTGGCGGCGCTGAAGGCGAAGCTCGCCCAGTTCGCGCCGGTCGAGTTGACGGCGAAGACCGATCATTTGAGCCCGGGCGATCAAGCCGCGCTCAAAGAGCTGATCGAGGCGGCGAAGCTTCTCGACCCCATCTTCGACCGACAGGCGTGGGCGTTAAACCCCGCCTTCGAAGCGGCGTTGGCGGCGCGGGATGACGACGCCAGCAAGGCCGCCCTCGCGTACTACAGGGTCATGCGGGGGCCGTGGGACCGACAAGATCACTTTGCCCCGTTCGCAGTGGCGACGCCCCGTCCGGTCGGTGCCGGATACTATCCGGAGGACCTCGACAAGGCGGGGTTGGACGCCTACCTCAAGGCGCACCCCGATCAACGCGAGGCGCTCGAGGGGCTGTTTACCCTGGTGGTGAGGGACGGGGACACGCTCAAGGCTGTGCCCTACAGTGAGGCGTATAAGGAGTGGCTGGAGCCGGCCGCCAAGCATCTGGAGGCGGCCGCAGGCATGACAAAAAATGAGAGCCTCGCGACCTTCTTGAAGTCTCGTGCCGCCGGGTTCCGCTCCGACGACTACTACCAAAGCGACAAGGACTGGATGGACCTCGACTCTCCGGTGGAGATCACCATCGGACCCTACGAGACCTACGAGGACGAACTCGGGGGCGCGAAGGCGGCGTTCGAGGCCTTCGTGACCGTCGCGGATCCCGACGCCTCCAAGAAACTCGCGCGGTACAAGGAGCTACTGCCCGACATGGAGCGCAACCTCCCCATCCCCGAGGAGATGAAGACGGTCCGCGGGGCGGAGAGCCCCATTCGGGTCGTGGACATCGTCTACACCTCAGGCGACGCCCGAAAGAGCGTGCAGACCATCGCCTTTAACCTCCCCAATGACGAGCGCGTCCGCAAAGAGAAGGGCGCGAAGAAAGTGATGCTCCGCAACATCATCAAGGTTAAGTTCGACGTGATCTTGCGCCCGCTCGCGGGTCGCATCATCGACGAGTCGCAGCTGCCTTTGCTCTCCGGTGACGCGTTCTTCAACGAGACGTTGTTCCACGAGCTCTCCCACAGCCTCGGTCCTGCCTTCACGGAGCGAGACGGGGAGAAGGTGGAGGTGCGGGTAGCGCTCGGGAGCTTGTATTCGCCGCTCGAGGAGGGGAAGGCGGACGTGATGGGCGCCTACAACATCCTCTATATGATTGAGAAGGGGCTGTTCCCGGCGGAGTTCAAAAATCAGCTGCTGCTTAGCTACTTCGCGGGGCTGTTTCGCAGCGTGCGGTTTGGAGTGGCGGAGGCGCACGGGAAGGGCGCGGCGTTCCAGATCAATCGGTTCCTCGAAGAGGGCGCGGCCAGCATCGACGCGGCGACGGGTCGCTTCAAGGTGGACCTCGCGCAGCTTGAGAAATCGATCACGGCGCTCGTCAAGGATGTGTGCGTGATGCAGCACAACGGTGACGCCAAGGCGGTGGAAGCCTTCTTGAACAAGTACGGGGTGATGTCCACGCCGATGGAGGCGGCCCTTGGGAAGCTTGAGGGGATCCCCGTGGACTTACGGCCGTCCTATCCGGCGGCGGGCGAGACCGGACCCCGCTAAGGGGCGCCTCGTCAGGCGCGGGTGTCTGGCGGCATCTTGGTCGCCATGGCCTGGGCGAGGGACAACATCGGAAGCAGCGACGCGATCAACGCGATCACCATGATGACCCAGGTGGGGACGGCGACGATTCCAAATTGACGCAGCACCACCAGCCCCACGAGGAGCACGAGCATCATCTTTCGAAGCGCGCGCGTGCGCTCGGTGGCTTCCGTGAGCTCATCGTTAGTCTCGTTGCTGTCGTTGTCCGATCCGTCCACGCACCGAGCGTCGCACGAGGGTTGACCGTCGGCAAGCTGGGAACCTCAACGCGACAAAGCGGGCGCGGAGCGTGAGCCTGCTTGTACGATGACCGCTGTTCTTTGGCGGCCGGGACGTTTTGCGTCGCTCGACGTGGGCGATGCTGTGGGCGCTCGGCGCGGGCTGCGGCGGTGCCGTCACGACCGGACGTCATCAACGCTCGAGGGTGGGGAAGCCGTGGATTGGATCGTCGCAGCGCCACGCGCATGCGTCATCGTCTCCAAGGATGCAGGCCTCGACCATCTCCACGCCGAGGTGGCGCGCGTACATCACCGGATCGCAGCGGTCTTCTTGGCCGGCATCGCAGTCGACCCGCGTGGGGCGGCCTTCGCAAGGTGACAGACACACGCGATAGGGATTGAGGACCGCCTCGCGCTCGCCGAGCCACGCTTGGAAGTCGGTCTTGCAGGACGAGTCATTCCCGAAATTGTCGGAACATTCGATCTTGCAGTCGACTTGCCCTTGCGGGACAGCGCCCTCGCTCGGCGGGTAGTCCGCTTCGCATGCGGCGTAGCAGCTGCTCTTGGCGTTGGCGCAGTCGTCTTCGAGGTCGCAAAAGGGCGCCTCGGAGCTGAAGTCGCCAGGGCCGCAGCCGAGCTCCTCGAGCGAATCCATGGGGAGCTCACAGTCGAGCGCGCACTCGAAACCGATTTCACACGCGTCAAACCGGTCGGCGGTCGGCGTAGCGACCTCACGGACTTCACAGCCGGGGAGCAGGCAGAGGAGGGCGATTGGGGCGATGAGCGAGCGCATGCGTACGTTTCCTGGACCCTTCGTACCCGGCGATCGTGGAGGCAATGTTGTTGTTGTGTGTCGCTCGTGTAAACACACGCGACAGCGCCGATCCCAAGATCTGCCTTGCGTCCCCACTTGAAAAGGCGGATATAGCTCCTGTGAGGGACGCAGCGGCGCTGGAACAGATGGACGCGGCGTTGGCCACACTCGGCTTCGAATCGTTCCGCCGTGGCCAGCGAGAGGCTGTGGAGCAGCTTCTCTCGCGCAATAGGGTGCTTTTGGTGGCTCCGACGGGGGGCGGGAAGAGCCTGACCTATCAGCTGCCCGCGTTGCTGTTGGAGGGGACGACCTTGGTGGTCTGTCCCCTGATCTCGTTGATGGAGGATCAAGTGAGCGCGCTGTCCCGGCGAGGGGTCTCGTGCACCTATCTCGCGTCCACCCTCGACAGCGACGAGCTTCGACACCGAATGCGCTGCGCGCGGGAGGGCGGCTACGATCTCTTGTACGTGGCGCCAGAGCGGCTGAGCTATCCGGGATTTCGCGGGATGTTGGCTGAGATGGGCTGCCCGCTCGTGGCGATCGACGAGGCCCACTGCATCAGCGAGTGGGGGCACGATTTTCGCCCCGATTACCTGCAGATCGGTGAATTCCTCGACGCCTTCCCGGGCAACCCGCGCGTGCTCGCCTGTACCGCGACCGCGACGCCGGTGGTGCGTGATGAGATCGTGGCCAAGCTTGGCCTTGGCGCGGACACGCCCCAGCTGATCCACGGCTTCGCGCGGCCGAACCTGGCCTTACGCGCGGTGGAGGTCTCGGGTATCCGCGAGGCAAGGGCGCGCGTGGACGCCGTGCTCGCGGAGGTCCTTGAGGCTCCCACGGGGCGTGCCCTCGCGGGTTCAGGGGCGGTGATCATCTACGCGCCGACCCGGCGCAAGGCGGACGCGGAGGGAGAGCGCCTCAAGTCGCTGGGGTGGAAGGCGGCGGTCTATCACGCGGGCCTGAGCGCGTCGAAGCGCGCCAAGGTCAGCGAGCGATTTTCGGTGGGCAAGCTCGAGGTGGTCGTGGCGACCAACGCCTTCGGCATGGGGATCGATCGCGCCGACGTCCGGGCCGTGGTGCATTTGGGTCCGCCGGGATCCATCGAGGCCTACTATCAAGAGGTGGGCCGGGCGGGTCGAGACGGCGAGCCCGCGGTCGGCTTGCTGATGACCTCGACGCAGGACTTCCCGCTTCGGCGGCGCCTGCTTGAGCTTGATGTCGACGGTCGCGCGCCCGACCCAGAGATGGTCGAGCACAAGTGGAGTACCTTCCTTGAGCTCATGAGGTGGGCCGACAGCGGCTCGTGCCGGCACGACGGCATCTTGCGCTATTTCGGTGACGAGGCGGAGGTGCTCGGCGGCTGCGGACGCTGCGACGTGTGTGAGGGGAGGGTGGAGAGCGCGGACATGTCGACAGAGGACTCCGCGCTCGTGGTGCGCAAACTCCTCAGCGCGGTGGCCCGCTGTCATGGTCGGTTGGGACTCGGCGCCGCCGTGCGTCTCGCCAAGGGGACCCAGGATCCACGCCTCACGCGATACGGGCTCGATGATGTCCGCACCTTCGGGGCTCTTCAAGATTTTGCCGAGGCGTGGCTGACCCGACTGGCGCGACGGTGCGTGTCGGCTGGCTGGGTGTCGTTCACCACGGGCGACCATCCGATGGTGTTGTTGACGGACGAGGGAGGCGCCGTGATGCGCGGGACCATGGTCGCGTCGATCTCGCTGCCCCCGTTGGCGTCGAAGCGCCCGAGGGGCTCGCGACCCGCGAGACAGGGGGCGCGCGCGGCGTCGCCAGAGGTCTCAGAGCTAGGGCCGGAGGCTGCGGAGTTGTTTGAGGCGTTGCGGGTGCATCGCCTCGAGGTCGCGCGCGCGCACGCCGTGCCGCCCTACGTCGTCGCGAGTGATCGGACCTTGCGGGACGTGGCCATGCTGCGGCCGCGGGACATGGAGGAGCTGCTTCAGGCCCATGGGATCGGCCCGGCGAAGGCGGCGCGCTTTGGCGAGGGGATCTTGGGCGTGGTCGCTGACGCGGCGTCGTGACGAGCTACGCAGACGGCAACAGCGCTGGGAGTACATACAGGCTGAACAGCCAGAGCGCGACCAGCCCGATGAGATCGAGCCGGGCGCCGTAGCGAACCATGGTCACGATGCGCACGCGGCCGGAGCCGTAGGCGATGGCGTTGGGCGGGGTGGAGACGGGAAGCATGAACGCGCAGCTCGCGGCGATGGCGACCCCGACAGCTACGAGGCGGGCGTCGAAACCGGCGGCGACGGCGATGGGGATCAGCACCGGCAGCATCATATTGGTCGTCGCGGTGTTCGAGGCGACCTCGGTTAGATAGATCACCAGTCCGACCGCGGCGAACATCAGCATGGGGGCACCTCCGGGGAGGGCGCCGTCTTGAAGGACGCCGCGTGCGATGGCGTCCGCGAGGCCTGTCTCGAAGACCATGCCGCTCATGGCGAAGCCACCGCCGAGCAGCAGCAAGGTCCCCCAGTCGATGTCGACCGCTTGGCGCCACGTGATCAAGCGGGGGGTCCCGCGCTCGTGGGGATCGGCCGAGGACTTCGCGTCCCCGGGAAGGAGAAATAGAGCGGCGACCCCCAACAGCGCGACCACCCCTTCATGCATGTGGGCTCGCCCCCATTGCGCGAGGGGGCCACCGGGGTCGAGGATTCTCAAGGCCGCGGGCGTGAGCCATCCGAGCACTGTGGCGGCGAAGACCGCGACCACACGGCGCTGCGCGGGACGGATCGGTCCGAGCGCACTCAAGCTGTTGGAGAGCTCGTCGGTCAGCCCGGCCACGAACGCGACGGGCGCGGGAAATCGGCGGAGCGACAAGAACAGCAGGAGGGCAACGGCGCAGGCGCTCACCGGGAAGGCGAAGGCCATCCATTGGACAAAATCGATCCGCTGCCCGAGCTGTGATTCGATCTGTTCGATCGCGATCATATTGGGCGCGGTGCCCACCGGTGTGGCGACGCCACCGAGGGAGGCGGCGTAGGCCAGCGTGATCATCAACCCTTCGGTCCAGCGAGACATGGCGCCGACCGTCTCGTCTGTGTCGGGCAGGTGGCGACCGAGGGTCCGCGCCAGCCCAAGTGCGATGGGCAGCATCATCGCGGTGGTCGCGGTGTTGGAGACCCACATGGAAAACCCCCACGTGATCAAGGTGACGGCAGCGAAGGCGCGCGCGGGCCGACCCGCGATCCAGGGCCGCGAGAGCAGCCACAAGGTGATCCGCCGATCGACCTCGCAGACGGAGAGGGCCCGGGCGAGGATGAATCCTCCGAGGAACAAAAAGATGAGCGGGTGCGCGAAGCCTTGAAAGGCTGTCTTCGCGCCGGCGACACCCATCAAGACGCACAGCGCGGGTCCGACCACCGCGGTCACCGCGAGCGGGATCGCCTCTGTGATCCACCAGATCACCACCAGGACGCAGATCGCGGACAGGCGGTGGGCGTCGGTGGGCAGGTCGAGTGGCGCGAGCAACATCGACGTCGCCAAGATTGGGCCGAGCCAACGCCCAAATGCGCGACGCCGCGCATCAAATCGCGCCTCGGCTTCACTCATGTGGGGCGTTGCGTCGATGCCTCACTGTACTACGGCGTGCAGAAGTGTGGGCCAACGCTGGTGATCGTGGCTGCGGGCAGAGGTGGGGTTTGCCTGCTCTCGTCAGGACCTTAAGCCGCTTGAAGTGCGCAAAACTCCACGGTATCGGCGAACTTGTTCGAGCTTGAGCAGGCCGTCAGGCTCTCCCGAGTGTCGAGGCCGAGGGACAAAAACACGCATGGTTTCAAATTGGCAAACGCCTCTACAGATCAGCCGTCAAATGGGCGATGTCTCACTGTAGATGGCGTTAGAACTAGGCACGATGGGGCTGCAGATTGTTTGTGACGCCATCGATGACGGCGTGCTTATTTTTGATGAGTCGGACCGGGTGGCGTTTTGCAACGCGGCCGCGTGTCGACATCTTGGGGTTCGGGCGCCGGCGTTGATCGGCAAAACGAGTCACACGGTTGTCACGCGATTCCTGCAGATTCCCCGGAACAAGGCGACGCTCTTGTTCGCGGGGGAGACCATCGGTTGCCCCGGCGCAGCCGACGAAGTGGACGGCTTCGATGTGAAGTGTCTTCGTCTGCCCTCCCAACGCTCTGGGGATTTTTTGACTGCGGATCGACTTCAAGAAACGCCAACCGCGATGGTGTTGAGAGATCGGAGTCGCGCGAGGCAGCTTCGCGCCATGGAGGACGCGGCGTCGGGATCCTCGGGGCGGTGGGGGAGGGACGCCAATCCCGTGCTCGACCACCGCGCCATCTTGCAGTTCTTAAGTCACGAGACCCGACGCGCCAACCGTGACGGCGAGAAAATGTCGGCGGTGTTGATAAAGGCGCCGCTCGGTTTGACCTATGAGACTCGGGACGCGTGGATCTCTCCCGTGCTCCGAAGCTCAGACAGGCTCGGCGGTTTGGCCGTGGCCCGCGAGGTTGGCGACGCCGGGCTCGACCCGAGAGAGGTGACCATCGCGGCGCTCGCGGTGCCGTTGCACCCAGAGTTCTCATGGAATCTCGTGGTGCTGCCCTACGCCGGCGAAACCGGCGCCCACGCCGTGGCGCTGCGAATCCGGGCGCGCGCACCTGCGGAGATTGCGCGGAGCGTCTTCGTCGGGGTGAGCTCCTTATGCCTGCGTCGCGCCGATTGGGTGGTGGCGGATGGCTTCGACACGGCAGAGAGTCTCCTCGAACGTGCCTATCGTCAGGTCCTCGTTGATGAAGATGCGCGCACGGGACCCTCCGCCGCCTAGCGCGATAAAACGCTCGCGATAATATCGCGAGCGAACGTGTTATATCTTCGGGCCGGTGGGTGTGCGGAAGGCCAGATGCGTTCGACTTTCACGGCGAACGGTGCTCCGCGCGCGGGTCGTTCGCTCGTTCATGGCGATGGCGGGTACCTGGTGGTCGCTCGCGCCAGTCGACGCGCAGGCCATGATGGACGCACGCGACGCGGATGTCGCGGAGGCGCCGGCGGCGGATGCAAACGTTGAAGAGGAGGCGTCGTCTCCACCGAATCACGAGGCGACCTTTATGGTCGCGCCCCGTGACGAGGTCGGGTACGCGTCTCCGTATCCCGCCCACCCGCGGTTGTCCGTGGGCAATGGTTATTTTTGTTTTGTCGAAGACGCGACCTGCTCGATGTCCCTGTTGGCGTGGGTTGATGTGGGTGCGGGAATCAACGCCATCGAGACCGACGAGGCCTTCGATGTACCCTATACCCAGTTCCGCGTCGGCGGCGGGATCACCTTCCGCCCCATCAAAATCGCGAAAAAAACCTGGCACCCGTGGGCGGTGGGCCCCGTGGTGAGCTGGTCGCTCGGCTCCGGCTCGGTGCTGCCGGGCAGCAATGACACCCCCTTCATCGAGAGAGATGACACGCGGGCGATTCGGTTCGGCGTGGTGAATCAGATGTGGCTTGGACCGCGGCGCAACGGCTTTCATCTCGACGCGACGATCGGGGTGGTGGCCAGCAGCGTCTTCAACGCCATCTCGGACAAGCGCTATACCGGCTTCAATGCGGAGTTTGGGGCCGGCTTCGGAGGATGGGGCGGCGTCTTCGTTAACGGTGACTTTCTCGACGGAGACACGCGCATTGTCTTCGGTTTCAAGGGGCACGCCATCGCCGCGGGGCCCGTGGCGGTGCTCGTGATCTCCGGCCTGTTGCTCGGGGGCGTGGCGATCGGCGGTGGTGGAGGATGAGCCGTTTGAAGTATTCACGAGTCATGGGAGCGCGCATATTGGTGGCGGCGTTGGGCGTGCCATTGATGACCTCCGTGGCCAGGGCCGAGGGCGTAGCGCCGGCGGCAAACGACGCGGCAGCGGAGCTTGAGACGAGCGATGCAGCAGCGGCGGAGCCTGAGACGAGCGGTGCAGCAGCGGCGGAGCCGGCCGCAAGTGACGCGGTAGCAGCGGCAGAAGAGGCAGCGGAGCCTGTGGCGCCCGATGCGGCGGCGCCCGACGCGGCGGAGCCCGATGAGGCGGACTCCGCAGAGGATCCGGAGGCAGCGCTGGGACCAGATCTTCGTGACGGCTACTCGATGACACCTCCCGAACAAGGGCCCCCATTTTACGGAGTTGGGGACGAAGACGAACTCCGCGCGCGCTTTGAGCTTCAGCGCGGCGACGCGAGCGGCCCCGAGATGGCCAAGGGCAAGCGCGCGTTTCGCTGCTGGGTGGCGGACCCGTCGTGCGGGTGGACGCTGGAGCTCCAGGCAACCTCCGCTTATGCGCGCCGTTTCCGGCAAGGGGACGTGAGCCGCAACGAACTCAACCAGTGGAATTCGGGGCGCGCCCAGTACGATCTGTGGCTGAATCTTCCCGTTGTGAGCGAGGTCGTGGGCGAGCGTCGGTATACTCGCCTCACCCTCGGACCCAAAGGCGGAGTGATCGCAGGGGAAGAAGAATCGTTGTTTGGCAACGTGGGGGTGGCGATGCGGTACTGGTTCAAGCGAGGATCCTGGTCCCCCACGCTGGAGGTGTCCTCCGGCATCAGCTTTTGGCTCCGCGGCACCCGCGGCGAGTTTGGGGGAGGGCCTCAGCGCTCACCGTTGGGCTTGACTGGTGACGTTGGCGTCGGAGTCGGCGGCTGGGGTGCGCTGATCGTCGGCGGCCAAATCAACACGGCGCTCTCGCGCAGCGAACTCCCCGACGAGATCCGAATCTCCACGAGCGGGAGCTTCTTTGTCGGCTTTCGCGGCAACATCGCCTGGGGATTGCCCGCGGTCGCGAGCGTGGCGACGCACGGGTTGACGCAGCGCTACGTTCAGACCCCCTAGGTGGGACCGTCGGCGGTGGGGTCGTCGTAGCGCGCGAGGGCGGACGCGAGATTGTCCGCGCTGGTGAAGTGAATGGCGGGCATGCCGACCGCTCGCGCACCGTGGACATTTTTCGCGCGATCGTCGACGAACAGGAACCGCGAGGGGGGTGCGGACATGGCGGCGCACGGGCCCAGATATGCATGCGGCGACGGCTTTCGTACGCCAGTGTCACACGACACAAAGCTGCGTCGTACGCCGGCGTCGCCGAGGCCGCAACGCAGATCCACGAGATCATACCAGCTGGAGTAGTTCGATAAGGCGTGCAGCTCCCAGCCAGTCTCGACCAAGCGCTGCACCAGGCTTCGCATCCCCGGAATCCACGCGTAGCCCTCTGATAGCCGCTGTTTGAGGCCCTCGAGGTCCCAGGAACGGCCATCGAGGTAGTAGTGGGCGTGGAACTGCGCTTCGTCGATCTCGCCGCGTTCGAACGCGTGGAATGCTCGCTTGTCCTTCAGCGCAAAATGAGTGGTGAGATCCTCACCAAAGAAGGCTGGGACGACGCGATAGGCAGGATCCTCGACGAGTGTGTCCATGACATCCAGCAGGAGAATAGGTCGGGTAAGGGGCATAGCTGTGGGGCTTTGCGAGACTCAGGAGAGTTTAGCGGCATCTGTGCGCCAGGTGTGACAACTCGGTATCGCTCCGTTGCATTTCGCCGTTCCACCCGCGATATTTCACGTGGATGACACGATCGAGACACGCGGTTGTCGTCGAACGGCTGCAACGTCCGCATTCGGATGTTCGGAGGATTTGACCCGGGTGCGCCGAAGCACCAATTTTTTGACCGTCATCGCGGCGCGGCCATCGTGGTGGTACTCGCGCTGTACGGAGCGGTCTATTACGCCGGTTCACAGGTGGAGTTCGAGCCTCCGGAGGTAAACGAGGAGGTGGTCGCGGTTGAGCTTGCGCCCTCTCCGGTGGAGGAAGAGCCGATCGAGGAGATCGAAGAGGAGGAACCTGAGGAGCCACCGGCGCCACCTCCGCCCAATGCTCGAAGGTCGTCTGGTCCAAAGAAGCCCGCGCCGAAGCTGGAGACACCCACTGATCTGTCCGAGCAAGACCTCGCGGAGTCGGACGCCGCGTCGGATGGCCAAGCGGGTGGAGGGGGTGGAGGCACCGGACCGGCGAAGCCCGCGGGAGACATCGGTAAGAAGGAAGAGAAGCCTGAGCCGCCAAAGAAAAAGGCGCCCCCCAAACGGGATCCGAAGAAACCGACGACGCTCACCCGCGCGGATAAACCCGCGAAGAAGGCCGCGGGAAATCCGCAGCCCAAGTATCCCTCCGCGATGCAAAAGCGTGGGATCGAGGGTCTGGTCGTGGTGAAGATGACGATCGATCAAAAAGCGCGTCTGCGCAAGCTCAAGTTCGTCAAAGTGACCAACAACGCGACCAAGGAGAGCCACATCGCGAAGGCCAACGAGGTCATGAAAAAAGAGGTGGGGCGCGCCCTGTCAAAGTGGAAGTTCACCGAGCCCTGCCGTCACCCGGACGGGCAGGCATTCACCTGCGTTATGCGAGAGCGCTTTCCATTTAAGTTGAAGCGCTAGTCATCGGAAAGAGTCAAATTCATGGATCTACATCATATTTGGAGTTCAATGGGCCTCGCGGCCCGCCTCGTCGTCTTCACCTTGGTCGGGATGGGGATTTGGAGCTTGGTGGCCGGCGTTGAGCGTTTCATCGCGCTTCGTAAATCAAACCGCGCGTCGGAGCAGTTCGCTCGCTCTGCAAGTGAGCTGGTGCAGGAGGGTGACTTTGAGGCCGTCTTGTCTTTGACGGAGCGCCACGGGGTCTCTCCCCTGGCCCAGCTGTACCGGTTCGGACTCCAGAGCTATCTAGACAATATCGATGACAAAATTCTCGGCCCCGTTGAGCTGGCGACCCGTCAATTGTCGCGCAGACTCGAGGACTTGAGCGCGCAGCTCAAACGAGGGACGGGCATCCTCGCGACCACGGGGTCCACTGCGCCGTTCGTTGGGTTGTTTGGGACCGTTATCGGAATCATCACGGTCTTCACCCAGATGGCAGAATCTGGCGGAGGTGGCTTTGACACGGTGTCCGCCGGCATCGCCGAGGCGCTGATTGTGACGGGGCTCGGCCTGGTCATCGCAATCGGGGCTGTGTGGATCTTCAACTTCCTCACTCAAAAGTTCGACGTTATCGAGCTTCAACTGCAGCACGCCTCGAGCGAACTCATCGATCACTTGGAGACCAAGGGTGGCCACACTCGGTAAAAATCCATTTGCCAAAACTGGCAAAAAGAGCGGGGTGCGTCCAGACATCAACGTCACGCCGCTCGTGGACGTGGTGCTCGTGCTCTTGATCATCTTTATGGTCGTGCTGCCAGCGGTCCAGGACGCGAAGTCCATCGAGCTGATCCCCGCAGACGCGGCGGATGATGCGGCCGCGGATGGCGAGGAGCCCGTGTCGCTGACCATCTCTCTCGAGGACGACGCGCCCGTGTTCACGCTGGTCGACGCTGATCTTCCGCGCGACGTCATCGTCGGCGCCGCAGTGGAGAAATGGAACGAGACGCCGGAGCTCCCGCTGCTGCTGCGCGTCGACGCCGGCGTGAAGCACAAGGTCGTTCGCGACATGGTCAGAGACCTTCGAGATGGCGGGCTCGGCGCGGTGAACTTCGCGGTGAGCGGGCAGCAAGATGAGTGGAGCGAAGAGGCCGGTGTGGCCGAGGAGGGGAACTAAACCATGGGCATGAATCTCGGCAGTGGAGGGAAGAAGGGCGTTCGCCCAGAGATGAACGTGACCCCGCTCGTGGACGTGGTGTTGGTGTTGCTCATCATCTTTATGGTAATCGCGCCGGTCGTTACGAAGGGCTTGTACGTGCGGTTTCCTCCCAAGCCGGACGATGAACAGACGCAAGCGATGATCCAAGATCTCCAAAATGAGACCTTGACGCTCATCGCGCGAGAGAGCGGGGAACTGTGGATCAACGCCAAATACAAGTACGCCCCAGAGGAGCGCGGTGATCTCATCGACAAGCTCGAGCGTGTCCTCAACGCTCGGAAAGATCGAGTCGTCTATGTCGACGCGGACGATGATGTGGAGTTTCGGAGGACACTCGAAGCGATCCTCGCTGCGCGAGCCGCGAAGGCTGCACCGGTCGTGATGCTCACGGAGCCGGTCAAACTTGGAGACAAGGACCGCTGATCCTTTTGCCTGAGGGCGCGCTCGTTCACGCCCTCATCACGACCACGCTTTAAGGCCCGCGATGAAGACTCTCCGCCGACGTTCCCCCTCTCTTCCCGTCGCGACGACCATTGCCTTGGTGCTCGCAGCCACCTGCGACAGGCCGGCGATGGCCCGGTCCGGCGAGGCAGAGCTTGGCGGCGCTTGGGAGCCGGCGGGTGAGGCGCCGACTCCCAGTGAAGAGGACGGGCCGTCTCCAGAAGACCCGCCGGCGGCGGACGCGATCCCCACAGAGGAGGAGCCGGAGTCCGAAGTCGACGAGAGCATTGAACCGACCGAGGAAGTTCCCCCCGACGATCCGGCCGACGTGACTGAACAAGATACCGACGAGGTCCTCGACGAGGTCAGCGAACCGGCGCAGGAAGACGAAGAGGACGACTGGGGAGACGAGGAAGAGGAGGAAGATTGGGGGGAGGAAGACGAAGAGGACGACTGGGACGGTCAAGTCCTCATCGAAGATGCCAGCGACGACCCGAACGCAGAACTCGAAGAGCAAGTCGAGCAGGTCGAAGTTAAGGGCGCGTCCGGAGAGCTACGAGGCGTGGTGAAAGACGCGCGGACAGGTGATCCCCTCATGGGCGCGAACGTGCGGGTGCTGAATTCTCCATATGAAGTGACGACCGACGGGGACGGCGCGTACGTGTTGCGTTTGCCGGAGGGGATCTACACCGTGGAGTTCTTCTACGAGACGTTCTCGGTCAAGGAGATCGCAGATCTTGAGGTGGAGGTGGACGGATCTCGCACCCAGTCTGTGGAGCTCGTGCCCCTCGCAGGGATGGTGAGCGAGACCGTCATCGAGGCGGAGGCGCCCAAAGGGAACGAATCTGTGGTGCTCACCGAGCGGGCGGAGGCGGTGGAGACCAAGGACGTCATGTCCTCGCAGGAGATGAAGAAGGCAGGCGGAGGATCGAGCGCCTCCCTCGCGCGCTTCATCGTCGGGGCGACGCTCGAGGACAATCGATATCTCATCATCCGGGGTCTCAAGCACCGTTACGGAAATACGCTGTTTGACGGGGCTCGTCTTCCGAGTCCTGATCCAGATGTGCGGACCGTTCCGCTCGATATCTTTCCCTCAGGGGCGTTGTCGTCTATCGACATTGTGAAGTCATTTACCCCGGAGCAGCCCGCGGACTTTGTGGGCGGCTCGACGCAGCTGCGCAGCCGTGACATCCCTGATGAGTTCACCTTTGACGTCTCCGCGTCTTTCGAGGCGAACACCCAAGCGACCTTCGACGACTTCGTTCGTGATGGACGCCTCCGGGGCGACGGCGTTGGCTTCGGCAACATCTCTCGCGGCCTGCCCACGGGTTTTCCAGGCACCTCATCGCCGCCCGTGGCCGGGCCGGCGTACGCACCGGAGGAAATAGAGGCGTACGGTGAGGCCTTGTATACGGCGACGCCGAGCGCGTCGTCCGTGGCGCCGCCGACGTATCGCTTGAGTACCACGCTCGGCAATGGTCACACCTTGGCCAACGGGGATCGCGTGGGTTGGGTGCTCTCGGGCGGCATCAAAGACGAGTTCAAGACGGTGGAGGGGGTGTCTGCCTCGGCCATCGATTGCCGCGGTTGCCCCAACACTGACGCCGGAATGAGCAGCACGGTGGCGGATGAGTCGGGGCTCAAGGCGGGGACCGATTGGGGCTCAACCGACAAGGGGAGTGACCGACGCTACGTTCGTCGCGTACAGCTCGGAGGGATCGGCCTGGCCAAGTACACGAGCGAGCGAGGTCACGAGGTCTTCGCGAACATGTTCTACTCGCGAGACGCGGCCAATGAGGTTCGCTACCAGCGCGGCTTTTCGCCGAAGGCGATCGGCCCCGAAGCGGCGCTCACCTCTCGCCACCGCTACGTGATGCGCTCCATCTTTTTTACGCAGGTGGGCGCGGCACACGAATTTGAGAAGGCGCGGGGCTTGAAGCTGGACTACTCGGGTTCTTTCTCGCGAGCCCGGCAAGATGATCCCACTCGCCGGGAGGTGCTCTATACGGACACGTCTGGCGAGGGCAACTACGAGGTGGCGGTGGACGTGGCGAAGCCACGGATCAACGCGGGGGTCCTCGACGACGCCGTTGGCAACGGCGTCATGAACCTTGAGTTTCCCTTTCGCCAGTGGCTGCAGCTTGACTCCTCTGTGAAGATGGGCGCGTGGGTCGAGGGAAAGCAGCGAGAGTTTAGCAATCGTCGATTTTTGTTCCAGCAAGCCAACGGGGTGTCCAATGTTCCAGACTACGTGGGGAACGTTCTCAACGCGGACACCATCGGAGGCGGATTAGGCGCCGCGGTCGGCGGTCAAGAACCCTTCTATCTCGTCGAACAGACCGGGGACGCCGACGGATATGAGGGCCGTCAGCAGGTGTTCGCGGGCTACGGACAGATGGACCTACCCATCACCCGATGGTTCAAGATTACGGGAGGGGTGCGGTACGAGTTTTCAAAGATCGCGATGCGCCCGTTCAACCCCTTTGACCGCGAAAATCAGGATCTAGAGACGTTTAACACCACAGACAGTGACGTGTTCCCGGCGGCCTCATTGATCTTCTCGCCCACGAGCAAAATGAATATTCGGCTCGGGGGGACGCGGACGATCGCGCGACCTGAGATGCGCGAGCTCGCGCCCTTCTCCTTTACAAAATCGTTTGGAGGAGTGACTTCAGAGGGCTTTGACCTGCTGGAGTCGACTCGGGTGTGGAACGCAGATCTGCGCTGGGAGTGGTTCCCCTCCGGGGGCGAGGTGGTCGCGGTGTCTGCCTTCTTCAAGCAGTTTGATAAGCCCATCGAGGCGGTGCTCACCTCTGGTACCTCCAGCGAGCTTCAGTCCTGGGTCAACAGCCAGAGCGCCATCAACATCGGCGGGGAAGCTGAGTTTAAGAAGAACCTCGGCTTCTTGGGGCGCGACCGGGACGAGGACCTCATGAAACCCAAACTGCGGTGGCTTGAGGACATCTCGGTCGGCGCCAACTTCGCGTATATTTTCTCGCGCGTGACGCCGGTCCGGGACTACACGGCCGTGGATGGAAACACCTACGTGGTCGGAGAAAACTTCGAAGGTGAGTGCCCGCCGGAAGACCGCCTCTGCCGTCATTATCTTCAATATAGCGCCGCAGGTTCTCAAAAGCGTCCTCTGGCAGGGGTGTCACCGTGGATCTTGAACGCCTTCATCGACTACGACAACAGCACCTCGGGCACACGTGCGCGCGTGCTGTACAACGCGTTTGGCGAGCGTCTCTGGCGCCTCTCGGAGTTCGGTAACATCTGGGAGACACCCCAGCACATGTTGGACCTGGTCATGTCCCAGCGCCTGTTTCAGGTGGCTTCCTCCACCGACTCCTTCGAGGCGGAGACGAGCCAAGAGCTGCGTGTCACCTTGCGGGTCGGAAATATTCTCAACACCAAATTTGGGGTCGTACAGCGGCTCACGGACGAAACCGTCTCGGAGATCAAGGCCAACCAGATCGCGAACGGCATCGCAAATCCGGACGTTGTCCAAGAGATCGATCGTAACAACTTCCGCAAGGGCGTCGACGTCCGCTTGGGACTTAGTTACAGCTTCTAGCGGCCGCGCAGGACGGAAGGCTCCGCGGTCCTTCCCAATGGCCCAGAATGTATGGCATCGAGGATGCTGCTCGGACGCAGACCGCCGTGGTCTGCATGGACGTTGCCCACCGCTGGTCTCCACTTCACATCATTTCTTGTGACCGAGTGTTCACCGAACCCGCACACAGAAGTCAAAGTTGTCTGCGAGAACCTACGAGTTCGGCGAACACGCCGACGAACAAACGCTTGACGGAGAATCCTATGAACACCAAAAATATCTTCAGTGCACTTTTGATCGCTCCGCTCATATTGGGCGCGCTCGGATGTGCAGATGACGCAGAAGGCAACACAACCGACCTCTCCTCCTCTTCTGGGGACGGCGACGGGGACGGAGATGGCGACGGAGACGGCGACGGCGACGGGGACGGAGACGGCGACCTGTGTGCGGACCCGCTCACCACGGACGCCGCCGACATCGTCGCGGTGAACGCAAACATCGAAGGCGGCGCCTCCTGGACCTGTGACAAGGTCTACGTGCTCGAGAACTTCATCACCGTCACAAACGGCGTCCTCGAGATCGAGCCAGGAACCACCATCCGAGGGCAAGGGGGCAGCGCGCTCGTCATCGAGAAGAGCGCTCGCGTGGAGGCATCGGGTTCTGCGGATGCGCCCATCGTGTTCACCGCAGACACGCTCGCGACCAGCCCCGCGACCGTCGCTCGCGGTGATTGGGGAGGACTCGTCCTCATCGGCGAGGCGCCGGCGAACTGTGGGACCTCGTGCACCGCGGAGGGCTTCCCCTCCAGCGCCCCGAGCTATGGCGGCGACGTCCCCACCCACAACTGCGGCTCCCTTGAGTTTGTGCGGGTGGAGTACGCAGGCTTCGAGGTGACCGCGGGCAACGAGCTCAACGGCATCACGTTTTATGGCTGCGGCACCGACACCACGGTGAGCCACGTGCAGTCGCACATGGGCTCCGACGACGGCATTGAGATGTTTGGTGGCTCGTTCGACGCAGATCACCTCGTGGTGACTGGTGCGGCTGATGACTCGCTCGACATGGACCTCGGGTTCTCGGGGCAGATTCAGTACGTGTTGATTCACCAAGACAGCGCTCCCGCAGGAGACAACGGCTTTGAGGTCTCCAACGGGGGGGACTTTGCGGCGACTCCTCGGACCAACCCACTCATCGCGAACGCGACTGTGGTGGGCTCGGGAACCGGGGATAAGTCCACGGGCATCTTCCTCAAGGAGCAAACGAACTTCTCGATCTGGAATTCGATCTTGGGGAACTACGCCAACGACGCGACCAGCATGACTCCGCTCATGCTGATCGTGGAAGATGACGAGACCTGCGCAGAGTGGATGGCCGGAAATATCGCCATCGACTTCGACATCGCGATCGGTGATGTCTTCGACAAGACCCCGTCGGGATGTGATCTAGGGAGCCTGCTGGGCAACAACAACCTCACGGACACCGGAGACTTCACCGGGCTCTCGCTCGACCCGACCTGGGGCGCACCCAACGTGCAGCCGGACCCGGGCAGCTCGGCGGTGGGCAACGGCGCGGGGACGGCGCTGCCCGCGGGGTTCGACCAAGTCACCTATCTCGGCGCGGTCGATCCTCTCGCAGCGGAGGACTGGACGCAGGCGGCGTGGCTTAACTTCGCGCCGTAACGAGCGGGACTTGTGCCCGAAACGATGAGGGCGTGCCGAGGGATGCGCCCTCGTTTACTTTCTTGAGTCAGGGGTGGAGCCCGGAGGCGTCCTTGTCCACACTACCGGCATGGTAGCGCATCATCGGGAGGAGCCCCAAGGGCGAGGGCTGCGAGGATTCACCGAGGTCTTCGGCTACACCCGGGCCGCCGTGCGTTTGGTCTGGGAGACGAGCCGGACGCTCACGCTCCTCTTTGTTATCTTGACGCTCGTCGGGGGGTTGTTGCCCGCGGCCGCGGCGTGGGTCGGTCAAAAGATCGTGGACGGGGTGGTGGCGGCGGGCGCGAGCGGTGGCAGCGAGGAACTGGTGACGGTGACGTTGCAATGGGTGGGCGTGGAGGCCCTCATCTTCGTCGGGATCGCCGGGATCGGTCGCGGCGTGAGCGTGGCGCAGAGTCTGCTTCGCGCGCTGCTCGGCCATCGCGTGAACGTGATGATTTTGGAGAAGGCGTTGGAGCTCGAGCTTCAACACTTTGAAGACCCGCAGTTTTACGACAAGCTCACCCGCGCGCGCCGTCAGGCCTCGGTGCGCCCCTTGGGCCTGGTGACAAAGACCTTCGGGCTCGTGCAAAACGCGATCTCCCTCGTGAGCTATGGGATCTTGCTGTGGCAGTTCTCGGGGGTCGCGGTGGTGTTGCTCGCCGTGGCGGGGATCCCCGCATTTTTTGTGGAGACGAAGTTCTCGGGAGAGGCGTTTCGATTGTTTCGTTGGCGCTCGCCTGAGGCCCGCAAGCAGATGTATCTGGAGACGGTCCTCGCGCGGGAGGACTACGTCAAGGAGGTGAAGCTCTTCGGACTCGGGGAGACGTTGTTGAGTCGATATCGAGGCATCTTCGAGACCGTGTTTAAGGACGACCGCCGCCTCACCCTCCGGCGCGGGGCGTGGGGTTTCGCGGTAGGGCTCATCAGCACCGGGGCATTTTATGGGGCCTACGCGTGGATCGTGCTGGAGACGGCCGCAGGCGCCATCTCACTCGGCGAGATGACCATGTACCTGATGTTGTTCAAGCAGGGTCAAGGGGCCGTCGCGGCGAGCTTGAGCGCGATCGGCGGGATGTATGAGGACAACCTCTACCTGTCGAATCTGTACGAGTATCTCGAGCAGCGCTCTGAGCAAAAGGAGGGCGCGCTCGTCGAGGGGGAATCCGTGGGAGACGGGCTGCGGTTTGAGTCCGTAAGCTTCACCTACCCCGGCACGGAGTCCGCCGCGCTCGAGGAGGTGAGCTTTCACCTGCGCCCGGGTGAGGCGCTGGCGCTGGTGGGTGAGAACGGGTCTGGCAAGACCACCTTGATCAAGCTGCTCACCCGCCTGTACGAGCCGTCTCGCGGCCGGATCTTGCTCGACGGATCCCCTCTCGATACGTGGGATCCGTCCGCGTTGCGCTCGCGGGTGGGGGTGATTTTTCAAGACTTTGCACGCTACCAATTGCTGGTCGGTGAGAACATCGGAGTGGGCGATGTGGATCACCTGCTCGATGAGGAGCGCTGGGAGACGGCCGCGGATCAAGGCATGGCCGCGCCGTTCATCAACGAGTTTGAGCGCGGTTATCAGACCCAGTTGGGTCGGTGGTTCGAAGACGGACGCGAGCTCTCTGGAGGCCAGTGGCAGAAGGTGGCGCTGTCACGGGCGTTCATGCGCTCGAGCGCTGACTTGCTCGTGCTCGACGAGCCGACTGCCGCGATGGACGCGGAGGCCGAGGCGACGGTCTTTGAGCACGTGCAAGGGCTCGCCCGCGACAAGATGGCTATCTTGATTTCTCACCGCTTCTCCACGGTACGAAGCGCAGACACGATCTTGGTGCTCGATCACGGGCGTGTCGTGGAGCGGGGGAGTCACAAGGACCTGGTGGCGCGAGGCGGCCGGTACGCGCGCCTGTTCGAGCTTCAGGCCGCGGGATATCGGTGACCGAGCGCGCTCAGGGCCGCGCCGCTTCTTCGAGACCTTCCAGCGAGAGCAGCGTGCCGTGATCTGCTTCGAGACGTACCTGGCCACCGAAGATGAGGGCGGCGTTGCGGGCCGGGTCGTGGCCGAAGGGGAAGCCGCTGACCACGGGGACCTGAAGCTTCTCAAGTCGTTCGTGGGCCACCTCGAGGGCGGCTGCGCCCTCGCTCAGGGTGCCCGCAGGTTCGCGGCACCCGGTGAACTGTCCGAGGGCCACGCCCCGAACACCACGCAGAGCTCCCGAGGAGTGAAGGTGGGTCAAGGCGCGGTCGATACGATAGGGGCGCTCGCCCACCTCCTCTAGCGCCAAAATACATCCGTCGAGTGAGGGCATGGAGGGCGTGCCGATGAGGCTGCGCAACACCTCAAGGTTCCCAATGATGAGTCGCCCTTCGACGCTGCCTCCGACAGAGACACACGACGCGTCTCCCGCGACCTCCAGCGGCGGAGGGGGCTCACCAGCGATGGCGTCCCAGGCTCGTTGCTGGTCTTCAAGCGGCAAGGACGCCAGCTGCGTCAGCACGGGGCCGTGGACGCCGGGTGTGCCGCGGTGTGTCCAAGCCCAACACAGCAGCGCGGTGACGTCGGAGAAGCCCGCGATGAAGGGTCGTTTGGGGTTCATCGCGCGGGGCCCGTCCTGCTTGCGCGGGTTCGCCTGGAGCGCTCGACTCAAGGAGGTGAGCAGGCGCGTCGTGCCGTAGCCGCCCCGGGCGCACCAGGCGGTGTGCGCTTCCGGGTCACGGAGGGCGTCCAATATCCCCGCGAGCCGCGCTCCGTCATCCCCGGCGAAATAGCCCTGCCGTTGCTCGACGTTGGCTGCAATTTGCCATTGGATGGCGCCGTGGCGATCCGCCACCCTCATGCCGGCGCGCAGCTTGTCCACCGGGACCGGACCCGCGGGCGCCAGCACGTGAATCCTGGCGGAGAATGATGACGATCTGTGGGACATTGCGTCAGACGCGGCGCAGGGTCCAGTACCGTCGACCCGCGCGGACCCAGTGTACTCGTCTGCCCGCGGATTGGGGCGGCGTGGACAGGCGGCGCCGAGATCCCTAGGATCCCCATTTCTCCCCCTCCAAGTGCGCAACTGACGCTCTTCGTACCATGTTCACCAAGCTCTTTAGAAAAGCCTTCGGCACCAAGCACGACCGACAGATCAATCGGGTTCGCCCGTTGGTGGAACGTATCAATGGACTCGAGGCCGGGCTCAAGTCCCTGTCCGACGACCAGCTTCGCGCCAAGACCCCCGAGTTCCGCGAACGACTCGCGCGGGGTGAGACCCTCGACGCCATGCTCCCTGAGGTCTTCGCAGCCGTGCGAGAGGCGGCCTGGCGCACCATTGGGATGCGTCATTACGACGTGCAGATGATCGGCGGCATCGCCATGCACTCGGGAAAAATTGTGGAGATGCGTACGGGCGAGGGCAAAACCCTCACCGCCACCTGCGCCTTATTTCTCAACGCGCTCGAGGGGAAGGGCGCGCACCTTGTCACGGTTAACGACTACCTCGCGTCTCGCGACGCGGAATGGATGGGCCAGGTCTACCGCTTCTTGGGCATGAGCTGCGGCGCCATCGTGCACGGTCTGTCTCCATTCGAGCGTCAACGCTCGTACCGCAGTGACATCACCTACGGCACGAACAACGAGTTCGGTTTCGATTATCTCCGCGACAATATGAAAGAGACGATCGAGAAGTACGTGCAGCGAGATCTGCACTACGCGATCGTGGATGAGGTCGACTCGATTTTGATCGATGAGGCGCGGACACCATTGATTATCTCGGGAGAGAGCGCGAAGCCGGCGGAGACCTACACCACGGTCGACAGGGTCATCCCAGCTCTCCGTCGCGACCTTGATTATATCCTCGACGAGAAAGCCAAGAGCGTCCTGCTCACGGACAGCGGCGTCGATCGGGTGGAGCAGATGTTGTCGTGCTCCAATCTCTACGAAGAAGAGAACTCAGAGCTTTTGCACCACGTGAACCAGGCCCTCCGCGCCAACACGCTCTACAAAAAAGACGTGCAGTACCTGGTGGAGCGCGGCGAGATCGTCATCGTTGACGAGTTCACGGGCCGCAAGATGCCCGGGAGACGCTGGAGCGACGGGCTGCATCAGGCGATCGAGGCCAAGGAGGGGGTGCCGATTCAACCGGAGAGCCAGACCCTCGCCACGATCACCTACCAGAATTATTTCCGCATGTACCGCAAGCTGTCGGGGATGACGGGCACGGCGGAGACGGAGGCTGAAGAGTTCCATAAGATCTACAACCTCGACGTGATGGTGATCCCCACCAATCGACCCATCACGCGGGACGACGCCGACGACCTTGTCTACAAGAACGAGCGGGGCAAGCTCCTCGCCG